>JAOZOG010000080.1:0-5232 GCA_029933395.1 Sulfurovaceae bacterium
GGACGCGTATTATAGACAAAATATATTTATTTGTCAAGGGTTTTTGGGGGATTTGGGGAATTTTTTGAAAATTTTTAATGAATTGGCTATTTAGAACTTTTTACTTACATTATATAAGGAACAAAAACAACATTTTCAAATACTCATAAACCTTTTGATCCAAAAGATTTCAATACGCTCCAAAACAAAAGAAAATTGACATTGTTATTGTATAAAAATATATTGTGGAAAAATTAGAGGAGAAAAACAGGGAGGTGGCCCGAAGGCCGGAAGAAGTGCAGAGGGACTAGATCTCTTCTGCTTTCTGTACGTCGTAGAGAATATCATCCATAGGATGGCGATACATTGGCATAGCCAAACGCTTCTCATCGAGGACGTGCCCAATAAATCCAATCGTTCTACCGACAATGAAGAAGGAGTTAAGCGTACCGGACTCGATGAACTCATCGATCTCTGTCTCGGAATAGCCAAGTGCTCTCCACATATCGACCATCAAGATACCGATCGTACCATCAACGTTAAGTATCAGGTTTTCTTTCTTGGAAGTTGTCAACTGCTCAACTGTCAGGGCATAATCAAGCAGTGGTGTTGCAGGGAAGTACTCCTGAGCAAACTTCTTGAGACCCTCGACACGAAGATCCGGGTTCTTCAAAGACTTGATTCTGTGTCCGATACCAGGAATTGGCACGCCCTGCTTTTTCATATAGTTCAGGAACTCGGCAGGTGTCAAATCGTTGTCGTCCGCATATTTGAAATATTGAGCTGCACCGTCGATTGCGCCACCAAATCTCGGTCCAATCGTAAGAAGACCGGTTACCAGTGCTTCAACAACAGACTTGCCAGCTCTTGCAGTTACTTTGGCGTTATGTGCACCGGATACTGCGGGACCGTGATCGGCAACGGTTTTGATCACTGTCTCAATAAACTCTGTTGCCCATTTTGGATATACTTTTTTAAACCAGAGGAGAGAGATGACGTCGCCGATCCCTTTGCCCGTATCCGGTGTCGCCACAGATGAGATTGGGAAGCCTGCATACGTTGCCTCTTCACCTCTGTCGTCAGAGATTGTACAGATAAACTGCTTGGGTTTTCTGGATTTTGGAATCGTTTTGAGCTCCGGCTCTTCGATCTCTCCAATCACACCCTTGTTTTTCAGGTCGGTATAGACTTCATTGATCGTTGCGGGAAGATCATTGAATGAAGCCGGAACATGGATACCTGCTTCTGCCATCGCTTTGTTTTTCGCAGCTGCTGTTTCGGCATCTGCATTGGCTGAAGCACCCGCATGACCAAACTGAACGCCTGAGCTGAAGTGCTTCGCAATGGTACCGATACACCATGCAATGATTGGCTTCTTGATCTCGCCGTTCTTGACAGCTTCGATAACCTTGTACTCTTCAGTGCCACCCACTTCACCAAGAAGAATCATATACTTCACATCGGGGTTCTTTTCCATTCTCAGGAGGTTGTCAATGAAAACAGAGCCGACAAACCGGTCACCACCGATCGCGACACCTTCCGCAATACCGTCCGCATTGATTGCGATAATATTGGAGAGTTCGTTGAAGAGTCCGCCTGAACGTGTCACCAGACCACAGCTTCCTGTTCTATGGAGCTTGGAGTTAACGATATTCTCGATTGTACCACCGATATTGGCAATCTTGAAGGCACCCGGAGTGATCGCGCCGACTGTTGCAGGCCCGATGACTGTAATACCGGCATCACGTGCTGCCTGATTCATTTTTCGTGCCAATCTTTCGGGTATACCTTCCGCTGTAATCATTATCGTCTTAAACTGATCACCCAGTTCGATCGCTTCCATGGTTACATCATACGCCGTTCTGAAAGACGCAAAATTCAGAAGAACATCCGCCTGAGGCTGCTCTTTGACCGCATCGGCAGTCGACTTGTAAAGCGGTACCATAATTTCGTCAGGCCCATAAAAGAACTTCTCAAACTTGTTCCCGCTTGTCGGTGCAACGATACCCGCAACCGAAGGCTTCTCTCTGCCAATAACATAGTCGTAATCCAACATTCTCTGGATTGCAGTCTTATTGTTGTTCCAGAAAATTGCCTGTGTATCTTTTGTAAATAATCTATTTTCCATTCTATCTCTCCCCTACTTCTCTAATGCCATTCTAACAATGTCAGTGACGTGTGTTTCTGGTCCATAGACTTCGATATCGAGTCCCAGTCTGTCAGCAGCCTCTTTGATATCCTTCAAACCTTTTTCATAGTTCGGCCCACCTCTTCGCACATAGATCTTGGTATTGTGTGCCTTAAGCTTATCTGCATACTCTTCAAATGCCTGGATAATACCCGTAAAGGTTTTGGCAACATCCGTGAAGTTCGCAATCGCCCCACCAATGATCAGCACCTTGCCTCTGGGATCTTCATAACGTGTCATCAGATCAAAGATCGTTTCAGCATAGAATTTCGTCTCGCCCGTGGTCGGTCCACCCGAATATTCACCATAGTTCGCCAAATCTTCAACACCAGCAAAATCAGCAATAGTATCGGCATAAACCACTGATGCACCACCACCTGCTACCATTGTCCAGATTCTTCCCTGCGGGTTAAGAATCGTCAATTTGAGAGAGGCGCCGGACTTGCTGTCTGCATCGGCAATAGCCTTCTCTTCCGGACTCATATCCTCCATACCAAACGGTGTCGGGAACTCGATATCTCCCCAAGCATCACGCATCATAAATCCAGCCGTATCGTCCAGTCTCGCAACGAGGTCGAGGATCGCCATTTCGCCATCGTCAAGCATCACAATCGGGTTGATCTCAAGATAGGCAAAGTTCATATCTCTATAGAACTTGAAAAACTGAATGGCAAACGATGCAAATGCTGTTTTATTTTCGTCCGGAATATCTTCTGGAATATGTGCTTTGATTGCTTTCTCCATATCGGTATCAGGCATATTGATCGGAATATGGACTTCGTTGACCTTTTCGTCCCAGCCCTCTTCTACTTCCATACCGCCCTCGGCAGACATGTAGAGTACATCATCTTCACCGACTGTTGTCGCAGAGATATAGTACTCCTGCTCCTGAGTATGTGGCGTAAACGGCTCGACGATAAAGTGTGTCAAGTGTCCCTTCTCGCCTGAGAGCAGTGTCACTTCATGTGACTGCTTCTCATCAATCCATTTGGCAGCATCTTCGAGTGTCACATCACCCGGTTTTTCTACACGGAAAAGAACCAGATCGTTCTTACCTCTTTTTCCAAAGAGCATATCCGGCTTGGCTACCAAAGGCTCCTGATTCAACCACTCAAAACCATGCTCTTTCGCTTTGGCCCTCAGCTCATCTCCGCTTGTTACCAAGACAGACTTGAATCCATAATGGAAACCATCAAAATATTCATTCCAATGTCTGGCAAAAATCGCTTTGCCGTCGTATTCTCTAATCGCCTTTTGAGCCATCGAGTTCTCCTTTTGTTTAGTGAGTTGCAGTATATTAACATTAGGCGGTTTTAACTATAGTATAAGTTATTGATAATAGATTGATTCTCCAAAGATTGTGTATTTTGGAAACAGTGCGGAAGAGAAGATCCTCCTACTTTTTGCAGCTGTCTATTCCATAAAAACGCAGCTGTGTCGTCACGCGGCTGTCAAAAATATCATAACAGTGAATACCCTCTTTTTTCAGTTTTTCAGCCAACCAGTACGGCTCATAAAGCTTGGATGCAAAATGCTTTTTCGGGTTGCTCATTAGAGAGAAGAAGACTTCATGGAACACAATCGTCAGCGAACTCAAAACCAAAACAAGCATCACGGAAACGAAACCTGCCCGATACCATCTCCTGTACTCTGGCAGTCGTATGCGAAAACTTCTATAAAAAGTCTCCAGCATCAAAACCACACTGATCACGACATAAGGCGCAAAATCTGTCAAGTCGACACGTTGCCTCACAGAAAGAATCAGTGACGAAAGCAGCGCAAAGAATGAAATGTACCATAGAATATTTTTCTCTTCTCGAAGCAAAATACGATACATCGTATAGAAAAAATAGATAAAGAGAAGCGGCGAGAAGAGTGCTGCGTAGAGTCCAAAAAGATCGGGGAAATAGCCGGCTGGACGGCCTCCAATCTCTACACCCCGCAGCGTAATGGCCGACAGAATCAGAAAAAAGCCGGAGAGGACCATCAGTGAGATCTTTTTTCTCATCATCGCATAGATAAAAATGGAGATAAAAAAGATCACCGAAGCATCATGGATCACAAACAGTATCAGCATCAAAAGAGCCTGTGCCCAGATCCATCCCCGATCATATGCCAGAAGAAAGAGCAGCACGACAGGTATCACCAAAATGGAGATATTGGCCAGCGTCAGTGCTGTAATAATACCCGGCAGGAGCATATAAATGACCGTCGCAAGGCGCCTGTCGTCCTCTCGTTCCAGATAGATTTTTGCAATGTGGTAGTAGAGGAAAATTGAAAAGAATCCAAAGAGGAGAAAGAATATCCTGATGCCTAACAGTGGGCCGAGGTGTATTTTTTCCAGCAGCAACACACCTGCATGCATGGGTGTCGCGACAAAACCATAATCTGTGAAGAAAAGTTTCGCTTCGTGAGGGCTGATCGGTGTCGTGCTTGCCAGATAAACGACTGCAATCGTGTAGACAAACAGGAGCAGGAAAAAATTGACTCGGGACATCAGAACGCTACAGTTTCAAGAAATTGTCCAACATCTCATGGCCATATTCGCTCATAATGGACTCCGGATGGAACTGTACACCATAGACTGGCTTGTTTTTGATCTGCAATGCCATAATCTCCTGATCATCCTTGCTGTATGCAGTGGGCACGATCTGCTCCGGCAGATTTTCCCGATTGACAGACAGGGAATGATAGCGTGTTGCCCTGAACTCTTCAGGTATCGCATCAAATATCGGTGTCTCCTCTGTCACTTCTACCTGAGAGGTTTTGCCATGCATCATATTTTTGGCCCGAATCACCTCTCCGCCAAATGCCTGTGCGATACTCTGGTGCCCCAGACAGATACCAAATATCGGTGTCGTATCGGCAAACTCACGGATCACATCGAGTGTCACCCCTGCCTCGTCCGGTGTCGCAGGCCCGGGAGAGAGGATGATTTTTTCAGGATTGAGTGCTTTGATCTCTTCGATTGTCATCTCATCGTTTCGGATCACCATCAAATCAGCACCCAACTCTTTGCAGTACTGCACTACATTGTAGGTAAAACTGTCATAGTTATCAATCAT
>JAOZOG010000080.1:5332-8871 GCA_029933395.1 Sulfurovaceae bacterium
ATTCAATTTTTCTATATGGATCACTATGACAATACTTGGCATTGGCAATATACTACAAAAAGATGATGGCGTGGGAGTCTATGCGGCCACCTATCTCCGTAAAAACTATACTTTTTCCAAAGAGATCGAAATTATCAATGGTGGGGTCGAGGGGATCAACCTCTTTTCGATTTTCGAAAATGATGATACGGTTCTTGTGCTTGACTCCGTCGAACTGGAGGATGAACCGGCTTCCATTTATCTCATCCCGTCATACGAATTGAGCGGACATGGACTCAATAGCGGCGGCGCCCATGAAATCGGTGTATTGCAGATACTTGATATGCTGGAACTTCAGGGGAAACCGCTTCCTGAAGTGACTATTCTGGGTATCATTCCACAACATATCACTTTTGATATGGCGCTGAGTCAAACGATTACAGAAGCTTTTGAGGACTATATCACAACAGCATTGCAATATTTGAAAAAAAAGGGTATCGAGTCAACAAGAAAAGATCAAACGACCTCCCTGGTGGAGGTCATACAGGCCATGAAAAAGCTTTAGCACTTCACTATACTCGTCTCCCAGCCATCATAACTTGCCCCATATGCCTCGAGCAAATCGATAAGCTCCAGAGTCAGTGCGTCGATATCTGCATAGAAAGGCTTATCGATACGGTAAAAACTCAGCCCTTTTACTCCCTCTTCATTCACTATATCTGACTGGACTTTAAATCCTCTGGAGCCCAACATCTCCATTAATTCCTCTTTTTTTGCATTCTCTTCAACAAAAAAGGCCCGATGCTCTATCGCACGGGGCAGATGGAGGTTGTCTTCTTTGGCTTTGAGCTGCTCACAGACTTTGTGGTTCTGGATGATTTGCCACTCTTTTGGCTTGGGGTAAAGCAGATTGTAGTAGTAACTCCATGCTTCATCCTCTTGATAACCGCTGGTCATCTCATAGCTTTCAAACTCATCGAGTGCATAGTTCAGAAAATCCTGCCAATTATAGGTAAACTGAAGATAGTAGAGAAATGTGACGTATCCATCAGAAAAGATACGGCCGACATATTTTCCGATCCGAAACTTGATCAGCGAAGCCTCCAGTTTATCCTCCAGATAGCTAATCTCCGGCTGCTCGCTTTCACTCAAAAGGCCTCTCTCATTCGGCTCTTTAAGTTTGACTTTTACAAAAGCGATCTGAGGATAGATATACTTGATCGTCTCAACTTCCATAGAGATTCCCGCATTGAACAAAATCGATGCCGGTTTTCCTTCCAGATTTTTCATATAGAGTTCCCAATATTCCTGCAAAATTGATCCTTTTTTATTTTATGTCATACTACTCCGGAATCGGGGGCTTTAGCCCCGAAAAACAGAATGGCGGAGGCAGAGCCTTCCGGTTCCGATAGTGCCTCTTCTGCACCCTACTCCATCTCCAGGCTCATCAGATACATATCTTCACCATCGACCGTCTCCATGCTCAGACTGCCACAGTTGCGGCACTTGTAAATGATCTCATCTATCTCGTACTCATCATTGCACTCTCGGCATCTGAGTTTGAGCTTCTGCTCATTGATAACAAACTCCGCATTGTCGCACATCGTCCCCTCTTTGAAGGTGTCGAAGGCGATTTGAAGCAGATGGATCTCGATACCGCTCATAATCCCGATCTTGCAAACGACTTTTGTGATCCTCTCTGCATTGTTTTGCTCCGCAATCTCCTCGCACTGATTGAGCAGTGCCTGAACTACGCTGTATTCATGCATCCCTATTCTCCTTTTCCCGATTCTTCACACGCAAGCGTCTGGGCGTCTCTCTTGGACAGACTTTATAGACGAAATCTTTTCGCAAACGATGAAAAGTACTCGACTCATCCCAAAATTCCGGATATATTATTTCCAGTTCTCTCTCCTTGTGGGCTTCGATCTCACTCTTGTGTGTTTCCAGATACTCCTGCTTCTGCCACAAAAAGTCATCATCGTACCGGCTGAGCGCGTAGCGGTGTAATGACTCGTAATAGTTCTCGAAGTCGAAAACCTCATCGATCATTCCGATCGATTCAGCTCCCCTGGCAGAAATCGGCAGACATTCATCCAGGAGTTTTTGCGCCTTTTCATCTCCTACCCTTTTTGGCAAGGTGTATGTATGATATTCGCTGCCACTCAGCCCCAGTGTTTTATAGTGGGGATTGAATACAACACCATCGAGTGCCACGGCATAGTCGCAGGCAAGCCCCAGAAAGACACCACCTGCTCCAGCATTGCGGGCGAACGATGCGACAGTTACCACTTCATCAGCATAGAGGATGGCACTGACGAGATCGTTCATTGCATTGATATTTGCCCAACCATCCTCCCCCTGCTTTTGGCTGTCCTCCAGAATGTTCAGGTGAATCCCATTGGAGAAAAAATCCATCCCACCGACCAGCACCAACACATCACACTCATCTTTGAGGTATTCCACGGCATATTTGAGCCGGATGCATTGCGCAGCACTCATCGCGCCATTGTGGAAGTTGAAGCAGAGATAGGCGACACTGTCCCGTCTCTCTACACTGATTTCATAAAAGGTTTCATAGCTTTTATCGAAGATCAGGGGGAGACGCTCCTCTTTGATGCCTTGAAGTCTCTCTTTGAGGAGATAGGTAGCAGGGAGCTTGAACTTTCCCGGTTCTTTAAGATGACTGATCCACACTGCTCCGTCAATCGTCTTGAGGCAGATCGCACCGTCGCGCTTGGCCAATACAGCTTTGGGAGGGAGTGTTTGATTCTCTTTTTTCCCAACTAAAGTGGTACTTCCGATCCGATCCTCCCTCCAGGCACCATAAAGGTAACACGGTACGCCCAGAATCTCATCGAATACACCCGGATAACTATCGGAGAGATGCACTTTGTCGATAATCGTTTGTGTATCATCCTGCTCCCAATCGATCGCTCTTTTCGCCTGTGTAAAAGACTCGTGAATAGGATTGAGAATCTGAGGTGTATACCTATTCGAATGATAATTTTCAAAAAACAGATCCAAAGCTCGAAGCGAAACCCGTGTCACTTCCTGTCTGTAGAGCGAGGCCTTATATGTCTCCCGCACATCGAAGGATTGTTCGGCATAGATATCGCCACCATCATACTCGGCATTTGCCCGAAGGATTACTACGCCCCACTCTTTTGTGTGACTTTTCAGCGCATATTCCAATGCATTGGGTCCCCTGTCACCTCTGGGTCCGGGATGAAAAATGAAGGTGGGGTAGTTTTCGTAAATACTCGGAGGCAGATAGGTTTTGAGGAAAGGGCACAGAATGAGTTCAGGCTGAAAATCTCCTATCTCTTCAAGCATTTGTACTTCATTGATAGCATAACTGACCACTACCTCATCACCGCGATCCAGAAGCCTGGTATAGATGGTTTGCGTCAAGGAGTTGAAACTGGTGACAAGGAGAAGGATTTTCATTTAGAGGTTCTATGAAGAGGAATACTCTGAGAGACAAACTTTTTATCATTGGTAACTATTATTTCCGCATTGATTTTCTTGGCACAAACATACTGCAAGGCATCCTCATA
>JAOZOG010000360.1 GCA_029933395.1 Sulfurovaceae bacterium
ATTAATGCTTATGCGTCGCTCAAGGAGCTCAATGCCATCCTCTCCCCTTCGGTCATGAACAAAATCAATATTGAACTGGAATATCATCCGAGTGCAAACAGTAAAATCACCTATGAGAACAGGCCTTATGACAATGTTCTCTTCTTTGACTATGAAAATTCGAACAACCAGCATCTCGACAGTTTCTCCGACTATCTTGGGCTGCTTTCAGAGACGATCTATTATGCCTATATCAGTCCAATCTCTTCGGATTACCAGTCACGCTTTGTCAATCAGGTACGCGAATTCATACGCAATCATCAGGAGTCCTTCTATTCCGCCAGCTCTGTCAACAAGCTGATTTACCCCTACGCGGATATCATCGAATACCTCTCTATGGAGTGGATCGTTGAAGAGATAGATACTTCATGGCTACAGTTTGACAAGAATTATGAGGAGGAGGTGCGCGAGTACAAAAATAACCTGGCCAAAGGCATCACAATGCCCAAACCGGAGTTGAGTAAAATCTACATAGACAATGTGGATCGCCTGGAAAAAGCGGAAAAAACACCATTTTTTACGACGGTATTCAATCAAACAAGAATCTGGAATGACGAAAAAGGACAGGTCGTTGGGACCAAGGATGAGGCTTTCACCGAAGCGCTCTTTTCCCATATCGACAAAGCCCTGGATAGCGATAATGACTTTCTGGAATATCGGGCCGACTGCAGCATCAAGAGCCATCTGCTCGAAGATGTCGATAATGCAAAGAAGCATATCTACCGGTTGGAAGAAAACCGGGAAATCTTTCAGGGAAAAATCGATGACCTGATACAAAAACATAAAAATCTTCTGGTCAAAGAGATTATGACACAGGAGTGCAAGAAGGAGAGGCCCTATTCGGAAAATGAGTACAACATCAATCACTGGTTGATTTCAGAAAATCAGGCGATGCATCCGGTGGCGGTACGTTATTTTCTCTACAAGATAAACGATACGCTTCAGGAGGAGATCGATTCACTCAATACGGAGATTAAGAATCTCAAAGATTATATCGATGAGTATTATAAGATTTACAATATTGAGAGTGACAAAGATACAGAGAATGTAGAGTACTACGAGTCTGCCATAGAGGTCATCGATCTTATCTCCAGGCAGGGATTCTTTTCAAAAATGAAGCATAAACTCTCTGGAAATTCCGAGTTGGACTTCAAGGACTTTATCGATGGCTTCAATACAAAATACAGTGGACAGATCAGGCGGCTGGAGCAGCTTCTGAGGCTGCGTCTGAAAAAAGGTGTCATCGAAAAAGTGATTGGCTATCTCTCGGGGATGATTCGCAACTGGGAAGGGCTCTTCGGTATGCTGGGCAAAGATCTGCTCGAAGACATACAGGCGCAGCGGAATATACTGCTGGAAAAACACAGCAGAGAAGGAAAAGATATATTCATCTTTGCCAGTCCAACACTCAAGCAGGCACTCTGGAAAGATATGGAGCATGAGCTGCGTGCAGAAGGAGAGGACGGCAACCTCTCCAGTGAAATCAGTGCAGCTCAATACAAACTCTTCTGTCAGCAAATCGATGTAGAAAATACCCGAAAATTGTCACTCTCCAAGGAGCACTACAAGCAGATGCTTACCGATGCATATAGAAAAGCACTCGTGGCGAAGGTAGGCGGCAAGCTCGACCTAAGCCTTCCCGACTCTATTTATATGGAAAGGCGGCTCTCGGGTGAGACGACCCCCAAATTGGAAGCATACATTGAAAAACTCAAAAACAAGAACTATCCATGGATTCATACCTATGCAGAAGATATTGTATTGACACGCTTCTGGGGTGCACACGACAAGAGTATCTATGGACACTATGATCTGGAAGGCGGTGTGACGGAGAGTAGAGATTTCCCACATAATGAATTGGTTTATCTTGTTATGTATCACAACCTGAAAATTACCAACTTTGAAAAGTTTTCCGTCAAGGAGACACACAGCGGCATCAGGCAGGAGGGGAGCTACTTCAAAGCGTATCATGAATTGATGGAGAAAATTGCAGCAGAACCTGCCAACTATGTAACGCCGCATATCGATAAACGCTGGGGGACACCGACCTATATGCCGGATCTCAATAACGAGGTGGCGCTGGAAGCTAAAAAGAATATTTCTCGTGCCTTTGTTGTGGGGCTGCTTGAGAAAAACCTTTATGCGGACACACAGGATGGCTATACCTATTTTATCGCGCGCAGCCCCTATCGATCCCGAAAGATTGAGTTGCAGGGAAAAGTCCT
>JAOZOG010000361.1 GCA_029933395.1 Sulfurovaceae bacterium
CGGCGGCTGCAATTCCAAGTTTTCCATTTTATGTCCTTTTTGATTTGATGTTTGCTATGGTAGCTAAGAATACCTTAATATTTAATTTGGTAAACTTTTGTTTCACGAAAAGGACATGAGATGCAACTTCGCAAACACCAGAAATGGTTACACAAAAAGACACGTAAATACTTAAAGAAATATAACAAGGTAGTAGTACCTGCCCCTACGGGGTGGGGAAAAAGTATAAACATCCTGCATCTTGCAGGCCATTACCTCAACAAAGGCGAGAGAGTGCTGGTCATTGCACCAAGAAGAGTGCTGATACGGCAATTGGCAGAAACATTTGCAGAATTCGAGCCGTTCATGCTCATGGGTGCGGATACCACGAAAGGCCGCGATCCCAAAAAAGCACACCTCATCGTGGCTTCTGCACCTACGCTCTCTTCACGCCTCAAAAATGACCCTGCCTATGTCGGCGACGGTATCGGGCTGGTCATCATCGATGAGGTACACCAGGGATGGTGCATCGACAGAGATGCAAAGAACATCGTCAGCAGACGCATTGCAGAGAACATCAAAGATGCAAAATACGTAGGATATACTGCAACGCCCGTCAACCTTGGCGGCTGGGATTACATCATCAGGAACAAGTATGGTATCCGGTGGCTTATAGAGAACGGATATCTTGCTGATTTCAGGTACTATGCCATCGACACGGGTATCGATACCTCAGACCTGCATGTGGACGCAAAAAGCGGCGATTACGTAGTGGCGGAGATGGCAGAGCTTACCAATACACCCGCATCGATACAGGCCGTGATGAAATACTATGACAAGCACTGCACGGGAAAGAAGACAATGATATTCTGCACCAACATCGAACATGCCGAGCTGCTGCATGAGAAGTTCAAGACAGCAATGATCGTACACAGCAAAATGCCCGAACACAAGGTCAAAGAGACGCTGAGAGAGTTTGCAAACAGCAGAGACGGCATTATTTTGAACGTCAGTATCTTAACAACGGGCTTTGACGACCCAAGCGTGGAAGCGTTGATATTTGCAAGGCCTGTGAAATCCGCAAGTCTCTACAGCCAGATTGCGGGAAGAGTGCTGCGAGGCCATAATGATATTCCCGTAGTGGATATCATCGACCTGTGCAACTGCTATGAAGATGTGGGAGGCCTTCCTGATGAAATAAAGTTTAAGTCGGGGAAACCGAAGGTCAAGGATAAAGATGAATATGATAAACTTAAGGAAGACCTTAAGGACAATTTTATCATAGAATGCCCTGAATGTAAAGAGGAGATCTCCCTGGCCCGCTGCAAGCGTCAGAAAGAGATAGACGAGTACATGGTCGAAACAACCTGGTTCTGTTATGAATGCGGTGCAGTCTGCAAGGTAAATACCCTGGACCTGCAAACACCAAAAAAGCTGAAGAAGCTCAAAGGCGCAGCTGACATCGATTACTCTGCAAGCTACAGCATGAGGGAAGTAATGCAAATGCTGGGAGAGATGATAAAAGCAAACACCCGCAATGCAAAGACAAGCTGGGCACCGTTCGTGCATAAGAAATGTATGAAACATGACAGGAAGCGGTACAAAGGTGCAGTGTATGGCTATGCACAGAAAGTATACAGCTCAAAGAGGACATGGAAAATGATAATGGAGATCTATGGTGAAAATTGAACAGATACTCACGACACGGGTAGCAAATTACCTCAAAAGACATTACCCGGCTCAGCCTTTTCGCTTCGATGTGGGTGCTGATATCAGAACAGACATGAAGTCAGCAAAGCGCAGCAAAGAACTGCATGGCAGGTGGTCGCGGGGCTACCCCGACCTGTTTATACCCCATCTAAAACACCACAAGAAAAGAAAGAAGACCTATGCAGGTCTTTATCTTGAACTCAAAGCAACAAAGACAGTTCCCAATACAGAACATACCAGGAGGCAGGCGGCATACCATAGCATATTGCAGTCTTTGGGCTACAAATGTGAATTTTGCTGCGGCTTTGAAGAATGTATAGGTTTAATTAAGGAGTATTTAAACTAAATTTATATATAATTTATACGAACTTAAAAAGAAAGGAGGGAACATGAACAATGAAGACGATCAAAAACTCACTCATGTGCAGGTTACGATCAAGTCAAAACAGATGCTTGAAGAACTGCGTGATGAGCATGACTTAAAATCGATCGCCGCGGTTATAAAACGTATTCTCAGCGGCCAACTCAAACTTAAACAGAAAGGTAAATAAAATGGAAATTGAAAAATTCA
>JAOZOG010000081.1:0-320 GCA_029933395.1 Sulfurovaceae bacterium
TTCGGGGTCGGATGTTTTTCGTACGTTTCGCCATAGAGAACCCCTAATCTATTCCGCTACAATCGCCATAGCGGTTTTCAGTATCTATTTCATTAAAGCTACTGTTTGAATTCAACCAGTCGACGACCAGATGAAAAATCTCGTCGAATCCATCCTCACCCCTCTTTTTGAGCTTACATTCCCAAACGACCATCACACGCCATCCGGCTTTTTCAAGATCACGGATATTCTGGCTGTCACGCCCCATGTTAGCCTTGAACTTGGCCTCCCAAAAATCCTTCCTCGTCGAAGGAGTCGTTGTCTGTTTGCAACCATGCCGG
>JAOZOG010000081.1:330-3107 GCA_029933395.1 Sulfurovaceae bacterium
AGCCATGGACGAGGATAACCGCTTTGTGTTTTGGAAAAACAAGATCCGGAGAGCCCGGAAGTTTCTTGTCGTGCAGTCGATAGCGAAAACCCTTTTGATGCAATGCTTTTCTAAGAAGCAGCTCAGGCTTGGTGTTCTTTTGTCGAACACTTTTCATGATCTTGGATCGGGTTGTTCTATCGACTGTATCCATCAGATTGTCCCTATTATTTCCGTGGTCACCAATGTTTCGAGATGTCTTTCCAGTTTTTCCGGCAGGTTTCCACCACGAACCAGCACACCAAGTTCCATGTTGTTTTCCATTGCCGCTCTGGTGAGATTGGCGCTCGTGATGAAGGCAAGTGAACCGTCAGCAACTGCACATTTTGCGTGTACCACACCGTTCCACCGACCGGATGATTTCGACTCTGAGTTCCATGCGTAAATGTTAGCCGATGGGATTGCCTTCTTGAACGTATCTATCGAATCAATGTCTATCTTGCCGCCATGTGCCTTGGAAGATTCGAGCAGGATGTCGATCTTGATATTTTTTCCGACGGCATCCTGCAAAGCCTTTTTAACCGAATTGATGTCATAGGCGACAAAACTCACTATGAATAATCTCCATCTTGCAGACGCTATAACCTCAAGCAGAACCTGTTCAGTATGTCGTGAGGCCACCAAACTTGTGAACGGACCTGTCCAAACCATTTCCACCGCTTCTCGTTTTTCCATAATCGAAGCTGTCCCGGAAGCACCACGCAAAGCGGCAGCGAGTTCCAGAGGTGTGACTTTGGGAGCTTTCCGCCAAGCCTTTTCCAGAGCGATCATCATTGGTTTGTTTGCTACCGGACTGAATCCGAAACTCGCCTTGTGAAAATCATCTACCGAAAATAAACTGGCTATCTTTTCCGCAATTGCGTTGACTCGGTCAGGATGAAGCTCTATTCCGATGTTCGCTATGACTTCCCAGATATCGGTATTCATGATTTCTCCGTCGAGCCGTATGGTGCCTGTTCCTCAGCGACGCAATAGTAGTTGTCTTTGGTCAATTTTCTGAAAAAAGCCGCATCATTGCACTCAAAAGTTTCGACCAGCAACGCTCTGTCCAAATATCGGTTACCTCTTTCACAGGATGTCTCGGCAACGAAAGTACAAGCATGACAGGATGCCGCATGGAGTGACCTGTCTTCACTGGGATTGTGCTCCGAACACAATGGGTCGGAAGAACATACAACGGCTCTGTTCAATGCCTGTTCGATCAACCTTCCGAGATTCTCCGGTTTGCCGAGTTCCACCAGCCCGCCCAAGGTTCCATCGGAGTCTGCAGCAGCGGTATAGATCAATATTCCTGCCATTGGAGATTCATCGTCGTCGTTGGCATATATCCTTTCCCGGATACTTGCTGCATTGTACCCACATTCCAATGCCAACTCCCTGATCAACAGGTGAGCGAATGTATGAAGCATGATATATCTGATACTTGGATAGCCAACTTCAGGATCCAATCCACGGGCATTTCTCCATCCTTGGTGTCCTTGTTCGATTAGCCGAGCCCTACGTTTGACCGCATCCAACACTTCCCAGTCCGCAATGGCAGCTTCATCAAGCCGGATAAAAATTCCTTCCCCATGAACCTCTCCAGCTGGAATCCAGTGGGGTCTACCATTGCAAAGATTTGCCATTGGAGGACGTTCATCTTCGTTGGCAGACTCCTCAGGTGCTTCCACACGAGTATATCCAATCAAGGCATTCACTTCTCTCAATCGTTCCAGCAGCAAGACAGAATCCAGAACATCCCTGTATGCAGAGGGCCTTTCGACCTTGCTACTCAAAAAATGTGGCCAATCGGTCGGCGGATTTTGGGAAATCAACACATCCCACTCAGGACCTTTTATGTCACCTTCCGATACTGTTTCAGTTGTTTCGCCGTTCTTGTGATCCTGAACAGCCAGCCAGATTTCATTGGCTTGATATTTATCGATTCCGGGAAGACTGTTTGCTTTGATCAAGGTTTTTACGATAATTTTGATTTGATCTATAGATTCCGCTTCCGAGAAATAATCCCAACCATCGAAAACCAATTGTGACAGTTGATTCTTCTCAAGTGGAATAGCCAATACGGAAAGTGTGATGGGAAACCAGCTATTGGTCGCACCCAGCAAGACAGCTCTGGGCTGCTCGTCACAATCGGAATCGAATCTATCAAGGTGAGGATGACGACCCCTGCAAGCTGGAAGATTGTCTCGACCGCTTTTACCAAAGGCTTTCGCCAATTGTTTCGACGCTCCGCATGCGTCACATTTAACCCATAGATTTTCAGTCTGGAGAGAAGCTCCAGATTCAAAAAATCGCAGGGTACCTCTACAATCGGACTGGCCACCATGTACGAACCAATGCCAGGGAAAATCATCAATATGACCATTCCTGCAAGCCAAAAGAAAGCGCGCTGGAACGGCGTCGGCATTTGCCCCTTTTTCACAATTGGTATGAACGAAATGCGTCTGTTCCGGTCTATACGGATTGGGCTTGATGGTAAACAGTCCCGAATCGTATTCAGCCAACAGGCCACACCTTACACATCTGAGCCATCTTGGAAACGGTCTTACCGGCACACCTACCTTACCCTCGGAAGAAAAAGGACTCGCAGCTTCATCGGTCAAAAACGGAGGAATCCGAAGTTGGGCTACCTGGGGACCCAATATTCGCCGAACTGCCGCCAACAATCTCGCCTCTTCGACCAACGGACATCTATCGAGGTCCCACCTGTCCAATCCCATCGTAATGACGGAAAGATT
>JAOZOG010000081.1:3207-5703 GCA_029933395.1 Sulfurovaceae bacterium
TCCGGTAAAGTCGCTACATCCATAATCAGTTTCACTCCTGGTTCAACTTCTCGCATCGACATAGGTACGGTAAATTCGTCCCATGCACCGACACCGGGTTTCTTGAGTAGAGCCGCCACGTCACCCTGTCGTCTTTCAGTTTCATACCCCAATCGTCGACCAGGCTTTCCCGATTCTTTCATCCATCGGTCGAAACGGTCGGAAATCATCGTCTCAGTATTGTCCTTGATCGCCTTGTTGCTGGTGACTTTCCAGGCTCTATTCGCTATGCTATCCTTGGTCGTCGTCATTGTTTCCTGACATGCTACATTGTCGAGTTCCATGGCTCCAAGGTTGGGATTCAGCCGATCATACTTCAACCGCATCAAACTTATCATTGTTCCAGTCAACCCACGGTCAAGCGCTCTCGGTGCGAATGGTGTCACCGATTGCGCCTCTACATGCTTGTAGAACGTGGCATGATAGTGCTCGAACGTTTCGTAATGAGAGAGATCACGTGGTCTGGACCATGTCAAAACCGTGCATACCAACCCGGGAAACACACGCCCGACACGGCTGGTCGCCTGAATGTATTCCGCCGTATTCTTTGGTTGACCGTTAACGGCCATGATGCCCAATCGATTCACGTCCACACCAACCGACAGCATATTCGTGGCGAGGACGATATCCATGGCTCTTGTCTCTCCTCTTTTCCACTTCGTGACGTATTTGCCATTTTCCAAAATGGCATTGAATTTTACCTCCAACTGATCGAGCTTTTTGGGAATGTCCTTACTCGAAACACGGGAAGTCAACTCATCAACATTTCGTACCGATCTCTGATCGAGGCCCGGGCGACTCACATCACTCATCTGCACTCTGTATGCACGAGTTTGAACGTCATCTTCGGCAAGTCGTCTCATGCCTCCCAACTCCCTCAGGGAATTGAAATATCCAACGACTGTCATATAGGGGTCGGCAGCCTGTCCAAATCGCTCGAAAAGGGATTGGGCGGCCGTCAACATAGCCACATATACACGGATCAGAACGGCCGGTCTGGAACTACCCGGAGAACATATTCCCATATAACGCCGTCCCGGTTTCTTCTCGATTGGGCGTTGAACGGAAAAGAAATTGTCTTCCACATCAAGGCCGTGAGGAGGGAATACCGCCACTTGTCTCAGAAAGACGTTGTTTACCTGTTCGTCAGCTTTACGCACCGTCGCCGTGGAAGCGATCACCTTCGGTCTGATGTGCTTGTCACCAATCTGCCATGTAGATAGTTCATCGACAGCGGTTTCGTACAAACCGACCATGGTACCCAACGGCCCACTGATAAGGTGAAACTCGTCTTGGATGATCAGATCAGGTGGCCGGAGCGGCGTGATATCTTTTACGGTTACCTTGGGCAGATTGCCTCTGGCGTTGTGATTGCCGGTGCAGTCAGCGTTCGGCCAAAGCAACCCGTGACGATCACATTCCTGCGTCGCCCGGCCAAACAGCGTCCGTACCTGTCCGCGCCACGCCATCATGGCAAACTTGTCCACCGTCGCGATCAACATGGTCGGGGGATGTCTGTAGATTTCTTCGTCCACTACCAGAACGGGAATGCCCATATCCTTGGACTTGCTTCTGCCGAAATCACATCGCCCGAACTTGTCACCACAATAGATCAGCGTCCTGCCAACATCCTTTTGGAACCTCTTGACCTCAATATCTCGACCCTCGGCAATTTCGGCTCCACACCATGGGCAGGTCGTCAGTTGTGCGGGGGAATTACTGCCATACCGCTGCCCATCCCTGAAACGTTGAATGGCCTGATGCGCCTCTTCCGTCGTGCCGGGTGTAACCCGGTTTCCGACCCAAAGCCCAATCGTGAACGGTGTCGATCCCCACTTTTCAGAATCTTCACGCCGCATCACTTCCATTGCACACATAAGTGTCGCAGCCCGTTGAAACTGCTGGAGTGTCAGAAGACGAAGCGTATATCTCATGATCACGGCAAGCCCCCGGCTACTGTCCAAACCTCCCAATTCGCCCTGCAGGCGGCGGATGGCCATAGTGAAAGCCGCCACGCCTAAATACGCTTCCGTTTTGCCACCACCGGTGGGAAACCAGAGAAGGTCGGCGTACGCTTCGAGAGGTTCGGTCCTGTCTTTGTGCTCAGGATCGGCCAACGCTGGGAGTGAAAGGAGCATGAAGGCCAACTGGAACGGTCGCCACGATCTGTTCTTTCGAACGTTCAATGCATTGAGATCGGGGTCTCCACCACGTCTCTTTCGCAGAGCGTAAATGCTGCGGATACGTTGCAATGCCATGGCCCGGTTGGCAAAGCGGAAAGCTTCGAGGGCATGTTGGTTGACTCTCAAAGTGTCGATACCCTCTTCCAATCGCTGGAGAACCAGTGAACATCGATCCATGGCAGCCAATGCCGCACCATCGTATCCGATCACATCTTCGTTTATCCGCTCTTTTTGTTCCGAGATCCACTGTGCGTAATCCTCGGTCAGTATTTTG
>JAOZOG010000081.1:5713-8824 GCA_029933395.1 Sulfurovaceae bacterium
GTTTCAATCCTGAGACAAGAGCGTTTTTGTCCAGTTCCGCAAGTTTTTCCATGTCGAGAAAACCATCTGTGATCATGCGCTTCATGGCCGGGCGGTCTTCATCGGCCAAGCCCGGTGTTTCGGTGATCGGGACTTCATATTCAGGAAGAACGGAAGTTTTGATCTCGATGGCATGTTCCGTATAGTTATCGACCGCGGTTGCATGCACGGAAACACCATGCCCCACGGCAAACTCGACCTGTTTTCTGTAAAGCATTTCCAGCGATTTGCGTTCGTTATCCACCCCGTCGGAATCCAATAGCGGCCGTCTCCTGAAGATGGCACGTTTTTCGGTATCCCTGACGATCAGTTCTGGCTGGAATACCCATGCCTGGTCCTGATTTTGTTTCGGCATGGCCTGGTTGTTGATGAAAAACAGGGTCACCAGTCGGTCACCGTTGTTCAAGGGAGGGCTGATGGAACCTTGAATCAAGACTTCCGGGCAATGGCTGTCTATAACGAGAGGTTCGATCCTGCGCTCGTCCATGGGAATGATGACCGAACCGCCGGAGGGGATTCGTTTCCAGCAGCGAAAGGGTTTGTCGGTCCTTTCGTCTATACGCTCGCTTTCCGTCCTTTCGTAGCGCCCCCAATTGGCGATGAGCTCCACCTTGTCGACCGTCGAATCGACGCAAAAGGTGAACCCTATGGACGAAGGAACAAGTGACTGGTTGGTCGAGGCGTCCACTTCGCGGGTGCTTTCCTGATCGTCTTCGGCGCCTGCACCAGGCAGTTCGTCCTCTTCGGTAATGACCGTATCCTGAGGAGCCAGTTTTCCGACCAGATACCGATCACGAACGCTCATGCCGACAATCTCTTCCACAGGCCCGTCGGCAGGGCCGAGCAGATCGTCCTTCATGGCCGCCTGCATCAGTTCCCGAATATAGGCCTGTTCTTGTGGAGTGTCGCCGGAAAAGACTGGAAAAGCCGTCCAGTCCAGCCCGGTTACCGTTTTCAAAACATTCTCGAAAAGTGTCCAGTCCAGCCTGTTGACAAGAGCTTCGCTTTCTGGAACGGGAACGTTCAAGTCATCCAGTGTGGCAGACGATGCAGCCGGGACATAACCGTCGAAGTAGAACGAAGTGTCTACCAACGAATACCGCTTTCTGAATATCCGCCCGATACCAACTACGGTGAATTTTCCATCCTGCTCTTCGGCAACGAGCATGGCGTCTTCCATTTCGATACCACGCAAACTGGACGAGCCGAAGTCAATGGTTAAGACATAGCCATTGAGGTGTGCCTCTTTGCCAAGTCTCACCAGCCATGCGTTGTTGTTTTTCACTCTATCCATAAAAGCCTCTATGCCTCTTGAATAGAAACGAGCGTTTCGAGATATCGCATGTTTTCTACTCGGGTTTTCTTTTGATAATCAAGGGCATCACAAACCGCTTCGATTTTTTGACAAAAAATATCGGCATTCAACCGAACCATCCACAGATCACCCCTGGTCGGTTCCTCTCGGTTTGTGCTTTGCCACTGAACTTCATCGTTGAGAGGATGTTCTGGTCTAAAAGGATACACGTTGAAAATCTTGTGATCTATTTGGGTGATCCAAGAGGCACCGACTTCCGTTATGGCTCCCCAAGATCGTTTCGTGTTTTCGCTTGTTACAAAAAGAACGAAAATTTTCTGCGTTGAGTAACTTTCGACAAAAAATTCTCTGAGATAGTCGTACACCCGGGTACCTTCAGGTACTCGGCAGACTTCATCATCACAACTCGTATAGAGAATGTCATCTGCCGGCACATCGTTATACAAAAGCATTTGATAAACGATGTCGGCAAGTGGTTTGTCTGGATAGGTTTGACTGATAAGTATCTTTTTTTTCTGGGAGTCGACGACGGTTTTCAGTCCAAGGTCTGGACTGTTTTCGTTAATTGATTGTTCAATCGCACTCTGAATCGCGTCTGTAGTCATCCCCGCCGCCAATCCAGCAATGTTTCGGGCTGCACTTTCACTAGCCTTCTTACGGAATGCATCCATTGCTTGCCGGAGCTTTTCTTCGTCTTGCCGTTGGGATTCAGTTTTCTTTTTCTTTTTTTTCGCTTTGCCAAGATCGGCAAACAATTCTCGTTTTTTGAGAATTTCCGAGAGCAGTTCATCCCTCACATAATCTCGAACGGCTATGTAACGGGGATCATCGGACTTGTAACCTTGCCTGTTGCTCAAGGCCATATCGGGCAATTCACTCAATTCAAAAAGATCGACATGAAGCTGGCCAACCACATAAACTTCGTTCAGTTTGTTTTGGCCGACCACGGGGAGAATGTTGAATTCTCCCATCTTCTTGTTCGCGAAAAGCGAGATAAAATTATCTGGAAAGTCCGTCATTTCGGCTTTTCGACCACGGGTCGTTTTATATGTTCCAATCCAGCCTTTTATTTCGAGGGAATATTCGTGCTCCACTCCCTCATTGTCCTTCATGGTCAAAGGTATCGTCTTTGTCTCGCGTGCAACGACCAATGCCGATCTCTTGTCAGGATACAAGTCTGGAACCAAATCACATAAAGATGAAAAATCGTCACCAAGGGTAATGAGGGTACTAAGTTCAGCCATGACGCTTTTGTCGAAGTCATCAATGGTTGCCGATTCCGTACCTCTAATGATATGAATGCGAAAATCGGAATTTACCAAAGGAAAGATTTTCAGGAGATTCCGCTTCACTGCCGCAAGGGTTTTGTGAAGTCTATATTGAGGGAATCGCATCACGATCGCCGTTCCATGGTCTTCGATTTTATCGAAAACCATATCCGATTCGGGGATGGCCCTCAATTTGTTACCTTCTTCAGGTCTGCGAGAGAGAATGAAACCGGACTTTTCCCCATTGCTCACTGTCATGACATCGACCATTTCGGAAACCGACAAAGCCGCCAGCTTTCCGACACCCTTTCTCCCCATTTTGCGCCGGGAACCTGATTTCGTGAAAGAATCCTCTTCGTTGGTTCTGGATACACCGGCAACATTCAGGTATTTGGCAATATCGCCTGATTCATACGACATACCGTGACCGTCATCCTCGACCCGGATATCGTCTTTGTTGGCGACAATATAAACGTTGTTGGCATCTGC
>JAOZOG010000082.1:0-1369 GCA_029933395.1 Sulfurovaceae bacterium
AATAGTAGTAAAATTTTCGCGCTTTGTTTCCTGAAAAATCAGGATGGATCAAGTCGTCACGCTTGAGAAAAAAGGTCTTTCCCTTAAAGATGTGACGCTCTACAGGAGAGGGCAGAAGTTGATGAAGACTCACAGAAGAAATAGTCGGAATATGTATCTAAAATCCTATAGCTCGAATGCACGAACATCCACTTCAATACGATAAATCGAGTTGTCGTTGACATTGGTCATATACATATGGTTGTCCAATATATCGAGTCCTTCCACGCCACCAAAGGAGTCCCCCTCTTCAAAACCATAGTTGTCTACTACCAAGCGAGAATCGCCTGTATTAGGATCGACTTGATAGACATCGCTATTTTCTGCAAGAATATAGAGATAACGTTCTGAATGAGCAATAGCCACCATATCGTTTACACCTGTCGAAATAGTACCACGCTTACTTCCATCCATATTAAAGACTGTCAATACATCCGATCCGTTATCAGTAATAGAGTAAATCATACCACTAAAGATATCAATACCGTCAGGGAAAACGCCATCTGTCAGGATATATGATTCACCAGTCTCGACATCCAAATGCCTGATAGTAGAATTATGCGCAGCACCATAGAGATATTGTGTCCCTTCAACATGGGCCAATCCACCGATCAAAATGTTGGGAATATCGGTATTTAGATCATATAAATATTCCGATGATCCAGTCTCGACATCCAAACTGTAAATAATACCATCGATAGCTCCATAAACCAGTTCACTCCCATTATTGGTCAAGGCATGTGCACCATTTTCTACAGGATATATAGAGTAATCGGGATGCACTGGTATATCAACAGGCTCAATCACCTCTTCCGGTTCCTGAGGCTCGTCAGGAATGGTTATATTATCATCTTCCGGAACAGTATTGTTGTCCTCCGGCGGCTGTGTATCGTTTGGAGGCGTAACGATGGGCCTGTTGCGTATACTGTCATCATTACTATTGCTGCTGTCGCAGCCGCTCAGTCCAAGCACAGCGATCAATACAACTGCCAGTCCGATCAATTTAAAATGTCCCATTTTTTTCCCTGTTTATTTGAAATAAAGATGCGATTATAACAAAAATTACTTAATCTTTTTAATTTCTTCTTTTTTTACCGTCAGCTCATCAAGAGAAAAACTATAAATTTTAATCTCGTTTGTGTATGATAGCAAGCATAATATACAGAGGAGATATGATGGATGCAAAAAAGTACTATAACCCCAATGGAGAAGATATTCTCGATGAAAAAATATATGGTGGGTCGCCAACAGGTTTTGTAGACTTTAACCGATCTAAATATCAATGGAACAGCAATCTCTACGACCTGATGAATGCCAACACCTGGTTCCC
>JAOZOG010000082.1:1469-8822 GCA_029933395.1 Sulfurovaceae bacterium
TGCGGCAATTCTGATGAAGTCTTCAATCTTTATAAACATGATAATGCACTCAACAGAAAGAACCAGAAGATCGCAGAACAGTTCGCCAGCTATATCGAGGGTGGTTCTGCCGACAAAATGCTGCTGAGTGCAATGGCGAGTGTCAATCTCGAGGGAATCTATTTTCTTCTGGGCTTCAGCTATATTTATGTCCTGGGAGACAAGGTACCGGGTGCCAGAGATATGATCAAGTTTATCGCCAGAGACGAACTCAACACCCATCTGCCCCTCTTTGCCAATATCTTCAAAACGATCCAGAAAGAAAACAACATTCAGGCCAGCACATTCGACAGTGTCTACCAGATGATCGAGGATGCTGTAGCTATCGAACTGGAGTACGGAAAATATCTTCTGGAGCAGTATCCCATTATGGGCATTACCGAGGCACTGATGGAGCAGACCGTACACAACTATGCCAACGACCGGCTTACCAAGATCGGCCTCAAGCCCATCTTCCCGGAAAGCAATGAAACCTATCTGCAGCAGCTGGTGACCAAACATCTGCAGATGAACGATGTCCGCAGCAACTTCTTCGAGAGCAATGTCTCCAATTATGCCAAATCCAGTATTGATTTGAATGATTTTTAATCATTCTGCAAA
Organism: Sulfurovaceae bacterium; assembly: GCA_029933395.1. Classification (GTDB taxonomy): domain Bacteria; phylum Campylobacterota; class Campylobacteria; order Campylobacterales; family Sulfurovaceae; genus SZUA-451. Next base: position 2,109 of record JAOZOG010000082.1, read on the forward strand.
CTGAAACTGGCTCCCGGTTTTCAAGCGTGAGACAAGAGCTTGTCCTGAAGGCACCTTTGAGCGGTGTCATCTACCCTATAGAGCAGGTCCCTGACCCAGTCTTTTCTCAAAAAATGGTCGGTGACGGACTCTCAATCGATCCAACCAGCCATACACTCTACGCACCTATCGATGGTATCGTTACCCAACTCCACAGTGCCAAGCATGCCGTTACACTGACGCATAGCAGTGGACTGGAAGTGATGATACATATCGGACTGGATACCGTGGCATTGAAGTCAAAAGGTTTCAAGACATATATCCAAGAGGGGCAGCAGGTTCAAGCAGGCGAAACATTGATTGACTTTGATATGGACTATCTCGCAACCCATGCCAGGAGCCTGATGACGCAGGTGATCCTTGTCAATGGAGAAATGATTGACACTCTCGAAAAGTCCTATGGTTTTGCCCAGTGCAACGAGAGTACACTGTTACGCGTTACACTCACAGAGAAGCCGGGGCACAATGATAATGAGAATACGAAAGAAGAAGACGAAGAGGTGCTAATCTCCAAAGCGGTCGCCATTTCCAACCCTGCGGGACTTCATGCCCGTCCGGCAGCCATACTCGCAATGACAGCCAAAAACTATGATGCCGTTTTGACACTGCACAAAGGAGAAACATCTGCCAATGCCAAAAGCATCATTGGAATTATGGGTCTCGATATACACTATCAGGATGAAATCCGGCTTGCCGCAAAAGGAAGTGATGCCCAAGAGGCCATCGCTGAAATTATTCCACTGATTCAAAGTGGCCTTGGGGAAGAAGTGAGTGAGACCTCTGCTTCACCCAGAATATCCGAAATAGAAAAAGATCAAGGGCCGATACCGACACCAAAAAGTGGTGATGCCGACCTGCTGGCAGGTATCGCGGCATCACCCGGTATTGCCATAGGCACTGCTGTACAAATCGGAAGGGAGCTATTTGATTTCGAAGAGGAGGCTCCTGATAGCGAAGCAGAAAAAATCCGTCTCAGCAAAGCGATCAGGGAGTCAGAAAAGCAACTAAAAAAACTGCAATCCCGCCTGCAAGAACAAGCCAAAGACGCCAAAGCAGCGATTTTTGCCGCACACCAGGAACTGCTCGAAGATCCGGAGCTGATCGAGATCGCCAAAAGCATGATCGACAAAGGCAAGAGTGCCGAGTATGGCTGGCAGTACGCCTTCACACTCTACGCCAAACAACTTGAAGCACTCAAAAACAGGCTCCTCGCAGAGCGCGCCAATGATCTGCGTGATGTCGGCAAACGGGTAATGAGAGTTTTGACAGGACAAACACCCAAATCACTTGAATTGCCAGACAATGCTATCCTGCTGGCAGATGAACTTGCCCCCTCTTTCATCGCCAATATAGATACCTCGAAGGTCAAAGGCTTTTGCGTCACAACCGGCGGTGCGACTTCCCATGTCGCGATTATCGCCCGCTCCATGGACATTCCGGCGATTGCCGGTATAGAAGCGCAGGCACTGGATATCCCAGACGGAGAAATCCTCATTCTCGACGGCAATACCGGTACGCTCAGAGTCCATCCTCCCAAGGCAGTGCTGGAAGAGACCCGGGGGAAACAGCATAAATTGCTTGAAGAGTGGACAGAAAACCTGAAGAGCGCTCCCCAGCCAGCTACCACCTCCGATGGGAAGCAAATTGAGGTTGTCGCCAATATTGCCAGTCTCAAAGAGGCAGTCGAATCGCTAAAGCTTGGCGGAGAAGGTGTTGGACTGCTGCGTTCGGAGTTTCTCTTTCTCAACCGTGATACAGAACCAACAGAGGAGGAGCAGTATGAAATCTATCGCGATATTCTCCTGGCGCTCGAGGGGAGACCTCTGCTTATCCGCACACTGGATGTCGGTGGTGACAAACCATTGGACTACCTGCCGCTTCCTGCCGAAGAAAATCCTTTCCTTGGTCTGAGGGGAATCCGTATCAGCCTGGAGAAACCTGAACTCTTCAGAGTACAGGCACGTGCTATTCTTCGTACAGGCGTTCACGGCAAGGTCCGAATTATGTTCCCGATGATCAGCACGATCGATGAGATCAGAGAAGTCAAATCCATACTGGAAGAGGAGCGCAAAAAACTGGGAGTCGATCCGATAGAGACAGGCATTATGGTGGAGGTCCCTTCTGCTGCCCTGATGGCAGACCAGCTTGCCAAAGAGGTGGATTTCTTCTCGATAGGCACCAACGACCTGGCCCAATATACTCTGGCGATCGACAGGGGACACCCAAAACTCGCCGCCAAAATCGATGCACTCGATCCTGCGGTACTTCGCCTTATCGAGTTCACCGTAGGGGGAGCGCACCAAGAGGGAAAATGGGTCGGCATCTGCGGAGGTCTCGCTTCGGACCCTCAAGCTACACCTATACTGATAGGCCTGGGCATCGATGAGCTCAGTGTCACAGTACCGGCAATTCCCCAAATCAAAGCAGAAATAAGAAAATATGCATCGGCAACCTGTCGGGAGATAGCACAAAAAGCACTGAACTGTGCATCTGCCGCGGAAGTGCGCGCACTCCTGGAGAAAGCAGGAGGAGAGAGATGATCGGTTTTTTCAAAAAGCTCTTCTCGTTATCTGATGGCCCGACGGAAAAAACAGAAGATATGCTGGCTCAGAAACTCATCGATGCGTATGGGGGGAGGGAAAATATCCTTTCTGTTGAAGCCTGCATCACCAGGCTTCGCATTTCAGTCCGGGAACTTACAGAGGTCGACCAGGAAGAGATCAAAACACTGGGGGCCAAAGGTGTCATCATTATTGAGAACAGTGTCCAATCTGTTTTCGGTACACATTCTGACAGACTTAAAAATGAGATCAAAGCGATCCTTGGAGAGGAAAAAAGCTTTGAGGCGTCACAAGTAGAGATAAACAATGGCACGCCCAGTGACCGGAAAAGCGAAGAAACCGAATACCACAAAGTACGACAGTGGCCCGAAGAGCTGGGAGGTATTCAGAATATTCGTACCGCAAAGGCCTGTGCTATGACACGCATCTGTATCGAAACGTACAAGCCCATCTCCATCAATAAACATTCACTGTGGGAGAACGGTATCCAGGCCATTGTCCAAATCGACAGTAGACGCTATCATCTTCTTGTCGGTCTGGATGCGAATCATTATGCTAATGCATTGAATGAGTTGATAAAGCAAGAGGATGCCAGCTGGAAAGGTAACTTTCCAAGCTAGTATGATGGCAGATAAATATCAGTTACGATCGATACAGTTTAGATCAGAAAAAGCCTGCTCCAGTCGTTTGATCATAGACTCTTCACCGGCTCTGAGCCATTTTCTCGGGTCATAGTAACTCTTGTTTGGCTTATCTTCTCCATCCGGATTGCCTATCTGGCCCTGGAGATAGTCATGATACCTCTTCTCGTACACTCTGACACCGTCCCAGAATGCCCACTGTGTATCGGTATCGATATTCATTTTGATCGCGCCGTAGCTGATCGCTTCACGGATCTCTTCGGGAGCAGAGCCTGAACCGCCGTGGAAGACGAAATCGACAGGCTTTTCATCCGTACCGTGCTTCTCCTGAATATATTTCTGCGAATTATCCAGGATCTTTGGTGTCAGGACGACATTGCCGGGCTTGTAGACGCCATGGACATTTCCAAAAGAGGCAGCGATCGTAAATCTCGGGCTGACCTCACTCAACTGCTCGTAGGCATAGTTGACCTCTTCAGGCTGTGTATAGAGCAGAGAGTTATCGATATTGGTATTGTCTACCCCATCCTCTTCTCCGCCGGTCACGCCCAGTTCGATCTCCAGCGTCATTCCCATTTTGCTCATACGCTCAAGATAACTTTTGCAGGTCGCGATATTCTCTTCGATCGGCTCTTCTGAGAGATCAATCATGTGGGACGAGAAGAGCGGTGAACCATACTTCTCGAAATGTGCTTCACTGGCATCCAGGAGTGCATCGATCCACGGAAGCAGTTTGCGTGCTGCATGGTCTGTATGCAAAATGACCGGGATACCGTAAGCTTCAGCCACCGTATGGACATGTTTTGCACCGGAGATGGCGCCCAGTACGGCAGCCTTATCCGATGGAAGGCCTTTGCCGCCATAAAAAGATGCACCGCCGTTACTGAACTGTATAATGACAGGGGAGTTGACTTTGGCCGCAGACTCCAGGACGGCATTGATCGAATCCGTACCGATCACATTGACGGCAGGAATGGCAAACTCCTCTTTTTTCGCGATCGCAAAAATTTTCTGGACATCATCCCCGGTTACCACACCAGGCTTGACTGCATCGAGAACTTTGGTAGACATTTAGACTCCTTGTGGGTATTTATTTGATAACGATTTTGGCACTTTTCATCAGTGAATCATTGAATTTCTGTTGCATCACCTGCATTTTGACATATTTTTCAACCTTGTCAAACGGCAGCTGCTTGCCATCTTTACCCTTGAAAACTTTCTTGTTCTTTTCATAAAAATCTTTTGCCTCTTTGTCGCTGACTTTGATTTTCACCATCTCCTGCTTTGCCCAATACTGTGCAGCCAATTTATTTTTGATCTCTTCAGGAACCGCTTTTTTGGCTTTCTGCTCTATCAATACAGATGCTGCCATCCCCTTCAGAAGCGACTCTTTTTGTTTCTTGGGAAGCAGATCGATATCGATCACCTGACCTTTGCTGGCCTGTGCGAGGAACTTATCCGCATCCTTTTTGATGATGGGGATACCATTGACAGTTGCGACTGTCGCAGTGGCGGGCCTGCTGACCGGCTTGGCAGGCTTTGCCGCAACATCCAGATTATCCAGATCAATAGCAGGTGCTTTCTTTTCAGCTGCCGGCATCAGGGAGTTTTTCAGTGCATCAGCGGCAGTCGCAGAGACAGAAATCATTGCCAGTGCCACACTCGCACTCAAGAGTATTTTTTTCATTCAATTCCTTTTATGTTTTTGTTTAAATCAATCATATCGAATATTTCTATAGAGCCCGTTTTATTGACACGATTATTTCTTTGTTTCACTTTTATCCGAAGCAGCCGGCTGGTCGGCATAGCTTATTTTCGCTTTTGACTTCAGCTCTTTGGCGACTTCTGCCAATTTGGTCTGAAACTGTTTTTGTTTCAATGTCTGAATAATTCTCTCTTTGACCTGCTCATAAGGTACAACAGACTCAGGGTTGCTTTTTTCCAGGAAGATCACATGGTAGCCAAACTGTGTCTTGACAGGAATCATCGTGATTTCACCCTCTTTGAGCTTGAAGACAGCGGCATCAAACTCCGGAACCATCTGACCTTTTGCAAACTCGCCAAGATCTCCGCCTTTTGGCCCTGTCGGTCCGGTGGACTTGCTTTTTGCCAACTCGATAAATTTCGTCTTGAGCGCTTCACCTTTCAGTGTTTTCAGCTGATCGATGACCTGCTTTGCGCTCTCTTCGTCTGTCACAAGAATATGTCTTGCATGGACTGTTGCCGGCTTCTTGAACTTGGCCTTGTTGGCTTCATAAAACTCTTTTGCTTCACTGTCGCTGACGATTGCATTATCCATCTGGACTTTCATCCAGAGGCTGACCAGAAGCTCATCTTTCAACTTCTCGAGGTTCTCTTTGTACTCTGGTGTATTCTCGATCCCCTCTTTTTTGGCTGCCTTGATAAAAAGAACACGCTCGACAAGGCGATCCGTGATCATCTTCTTCTGCTCGGGCGTCAACTGCTCAAAATTCGTACCCGGAGCGGTCGCGCGGACAAAGAGCTGCGCATCCTGTCTGGTGATATTTTTGCCATCGACTGTCGCCAGGATATCAGATGCCATTGCACTGGTTGCCATCATTGCTGCTACGAGAGAAATTTTGATTATTTTCTTCATATTCATTTTCCTTTAAGGTTAAGATTGGCGTAAGTATACACAGATTGAGTAAATCATTCGTTAATGGTACAAGACTCAACCTTACCCAATCTATGATACGATATCAAAAAAATGGAGTATAGTGGACACAATGTCTGTAAAACCTGATAAAAAAGCTGTCAAGAAATTCAAAAGAGTCAAGCCGGCCACAAAAAAAGAGATTGAAGCGATCAAGAGACTCTTTTTGGAGCATTACCCCGACTCAGTCACCGAACTAAGTTACCGCAGCCTCTATGAGCTGCTGATCTCAGTGATGCTCTCGGCACAGTGTACCGACAAACGTGTCAACCTGATCACACCGGCACTTTTCGAAGCCTACCCCACGCCTGCAGATCTGGCAAATGCAGACCTAGATGAAGTCAAAACGTATATCAAAAGCTGCTCCTTCTTCAACAACAAGGCCAAGAACCTCATCAAGATGGCACAATCCGTCGTAGAGAACTATGATGGAGAGATACCTCTCTCGCAGGAGGAGTTGGTCAAACTGGCCGGCGTAGGGCAGAAAACGGCCAATGTCGTGATGATCGAATACACCGGTGCCAACCTGATGGCCGTCGACACCCATGTCTTCCGGGTCGCACACCGACTGGGCCTGAGCAATTCCACGACAGCAGTCAAGACAGAAGAGGAACTCAGTCGAAAATTCAAAACAGATCTGCATCTCCTGCACCAGGCGATGGTACTTTTCGGCAGATATATCTGCAAATCGGTCAAGCCCGAGTGCGAGAAATGTTTTCTGACGGATTATTGCAAAAGCAAGGAGGGATTCAAAGCGTAGAGGCAAGGCATGCCTCGTCTCTACAGATTATTTCTCTTC
>JAOZOG010000362.1 GCA_029933395.1 Sulfurovaceae bacterium
TCTTTGGCATCATTTTGATATGGGCAAGATTGGCAGATTGGTCTTTTTTTGGTCGGTGGGACCGACCCTACGTGTGTACGGCACAATAAACAACCGTAGGGTCGGTCCCACCGACCAACAACATCCCTCATCTCAAAAAACCAAACAGCCAAAGCTATATTTCTTGTCATCGACGGCATAGTCGATATCTGCTATGCTATAATTGTACAACAAAGAAGTAGAAAATGGCAGCAATCGACTACCCTCCTCATTACACCTATGAAGACTACAGGCTCTGGGAAGGAAAGTGGGAACTCTATGACGGGTCTCCTGTCGCTATGACACCGGCACCAATGATCAGCCATCAGGCAATTGCTTATGCTCTGGCGAGAGAGCTTGGCAACTCTATAGAGGAGTGTGAAGAGTGCCTGGTGCTGGGCGGAGAAGATTACAAACTAAGCGACGATACAATACTCAAGCCCGATGTTGTACTTATTTGCAACGAACCAAACGATACATATATCACCAAAGCCCCGGAAATCATCATCGAAGTGATCTCCAAAAGCACAGCAAGAAATGACGAAAAGTATAAATTTGGCCGATATGAAGCAGAAAAGGTCAAATACTACCTACTGGTATACCCCGATGACCTCTATGCAAAAGTCTATAGACTCATCGATAGCAGATATGACAAACAGGGCGATTTCTCATCTGAATCCTACATATTTGAAGATACAACCTGCAAATCGAGTATCGACTTCGACAAAGTATTCAAACGTTTCAGGAAAAAATAGAAAGCTAAAAAACCTTCGAAAAATCTATCGCGCTCCCGCATTCATCCGAAAGCCTGAATTCCCAGCGATCCTCTCTGGTATATTTCCCGATATGCTGATATTTTCCCTCTGTCAATTTGTAAATATCTGCGATCTCCGTATGAGGCTCCACGATCACATAAAAGGCTACCCCCTCCCTCTCATAGAGATCCTTCTTGGTCGTCACATCCTTGAGTGCGGTAGCCTTGGAGAGTACCTCTACGACAATCGGCGGTGTTTTGGAAAAGAACTGTTCGAGAGGCTCCTCGCAGAAAAGTGCGACATCGGGCTGCACGACGGTATTCTCATTTATTTTCCAATCTATAGGAGAAATGTAAAATTCACACTCCTTATTGCTGCAACTCAAATTATTACCAAGTTCTTTGACGATTCTCAAGGCTACTCTTTGATGTTTCGGATAGGGCGCTGGCGACATCGCATAGGCAACACCGTCTATCAATTCCCATCGATCCTCCCAATGTTGATAGTCATCAAAAGTATAGTATTGAAAATTATCATAATCTATCGCTGCCATACCCAAATCCTTTACGTCATTTTTTTATTATAGTTCAATCCTCTTTTCTTGTCAATACCCCAAATCCAAAAATAGAAATAGTTGCAATATGTGCAATGCTCGTATGCAGGGGGCTCGGAATACCTACGCCGCCCTATCCTCCCGCAGCATCCTGTCCGCACTCAGACTCGCGATCATCGAGAGGATCACATAGGCCAGGAAAAAATAGAGTCCCACCTGTACCTCTGCCCTGCTCATCTCCCCTTTGTTTCCCGAAAGGTAGACGAGAAAGACCGCCACGACAAAGACATCTGCCATCGACCACTTCCCAAGCAGCTTAAAAAAATGCACGATCGTATGGGCTGCCCTGTTTTGGATAAAGGTCGCCACGAAAAGCATCGAGAGTGTTTTGAGAAGTGGCAGGACGATAGAGAAGAGCAGCAGTGCGCCACCTACAATATAATCACTGTTTTCGAAAAGTTTTCCGATCGAACCCAGAACACCCTTTGACTCCATCTGCAGGACCACATCCCCAAGATACTGCACCTCCTTGTGGATACTCATCATCATAATAGGCATCAGCAGGCCACCTGCCAGGGCGATCAGGGCAGCCAGACTCACTGTGATGGTAAACACCTGCAATGTCATCATAAAATAGAGTGGCAGAAGGGCGAGAGCGGCAGCAATAGCATAAAGAGTATAGCGCCTCGCCCGCTCCCTGAAAAACAGCTGTGTCTCGATCAGCTTTTGCTCTTCGCCGAGCACCTCATCGTAGCCTTTGTAAAATCCCAGAGAGAGGATATCTCCCAGTTTTTTGAGCTGATTCGTACTCAGTTCTGTGACATTGTGCTTCTCGACGATGATATGCGAAATCTCTTCGTAGGACTTGGCATTGTGATAGGCTTTTGTCGCGAAGTAGCCCATCATTCCTAATAGCAGTGCGGCAATAAT
>JAOZOG010000363.1 GCA_029933395.1 Sulfurovaceae bacterium
GTTGATGAGTGTTTTAGTCATTAAAAAGCAGTTGTCAGGACTTTGCAGAGCAAAAGAATATTTATCACAAAAGGAATCACTATGACAATGATCAGAATGACAAGAATGGGAAGAAAAAAGAAGCCATTTTACAGAATCGTCGTAACAGACAGCAGAAAAAGAAGAGACAGCGGCTGGATCGAATCAATCGGTCACTACAACCCTATCAGCGCCAACAAAGAGTTGGTACTCGATGAAGAGAGACTGAACTACTGGCTGAGCGTCGGTGCACAGATGAGCCCGACTGTGAAGAGACTGGCAGGTAAATAATCCTTGATGATTCAGGAATTTGTTGCCACCTATGCCAAGCTTTTGGTCAAGCACCCCGATAGTATAGAGGTGGACATCATTCCGATCGATGAGGGCTTCGATGAGATCACGATCTTTGCAAAAGATGAAGATGTCGGCAAGCTGATCGGCAGAGAAGGGCGGATGATCAATTCGATCAAAACAGTTATCTCCGGCTGCAAGGCCAAAGGCGGTAAAAACTACCGCGTCAACGTAAAATCCTCAGAGAATGAATGAAACAATTTTTCATCGCCCAGATCGGTAAAACGGTCGGGCTTCGAGGCGATCTCAAATTTCATCTCCACACAGACTTTCCCGAACAATTCAAAACAGGCCAGCACTATCAGAGTGATCGTGGCGATCTGGAAATCATCGATCTCAATACGACACGCGGGACCATTCGCTTTCGGGGCTATGAAGATCGGGAAAGTGCCAAGAAACTGACCAACGTCAAGCTCTATGCAGACGAGGATCAGACACTCGAAAACTGTAAACTTAAAGAGGGTGAACATTTCTGGTTCGAGATCATCGGTGCATCCGTACTGGAGGATGACGAAGTGCTGGGAAAGGTGACGGATATCCAGCGCCTTCTGGATACAGACTATCTACAGGTGAAAACCGACAGCCGCCTGGTTAATGAGGGACTGCCCTCTACATTTATGATTCCCTATATCCCCAGATATATTATCGAGGCAGACACTGAAGAGGGAACGGTTCTCACCAAAGACAGCAGAGAGATCCTCGAGGCAAGCTGATGCGCTTTACCTTCGTGACACTTTTCCCCTCGATTGTCGAAGGGTACTTCTCGGACTCTATTTTGTCCAGGGCGATCAGTGCCGAAAAAATCTCTATCGACTTCAGTGATCCCAGAGCCAAGAGCACCAACAAACACAAAAAGGTCGATGCGCCGATGATCGGTGGTGGTGCGGGGATGTTGATGACGCCACAACCGCTTCTCGATACCATCGAGGAAATCAGGGAGCATTCTCCTGAAGCACATGTGATCTTCCTGACCCCTGTCGCCAAACCCTTCCGCCAAAACGATGCGAAACGGCTTGTTGCCAAAAAACATATCGTGTTTGTCTCCGGCCGTTATGAGGGGATCGACGAACGCGTCATCGAGAGTGAAGCGGACGAGGTGTTTTCGATCGGGGATTTCATCCTTACCGGCGGTGAACTTGCCGCGATGGTACTCTGTGATGCGATCAGCCGAAATGTCGAAGGGGTGTTGGGAAACAGTGATTCTTTGACGACAGAGAGTTTCGAAGAGACCCTTTTGGAGGCGCCATCTTTTACAAAACCGAAAAATTATGCGGAAAAAGAGGTTATTTCAGAGTTTTTAAAGGGTAATCATAGTAATATCACAGCCTTAAAAAGAGAACTATCTTTGTGCAAGACAAAGTATTTCAGACCGGATCTCTATCAAAAGATCAAAACAAAAGGCAAATTATGAAAAATAAATATATCGAGAGTTTTGAAAAAGCTCAGATCGAAGCGAAGAACATTCCTGCATTCAGAGCCGGTGATACTTTGAGAGTCGCCGTCAGAATCAAAGAGGGAAGCAAAGAGAGAGTACAGAACTACGAAGGTGTCTGTATCGCACTCAGAGGCGAAGGTACAGGTAAAACCTTCATGGTCAGAAAGATGGGCGCCAACAATATCGGTGTCGAGAGAATCTTCCCACTCTACTCTGACAGTATCGAGAGTATCGAAGTACTCAGAAGAGGTAAAGTCAGACGCGCGAAGCTCTTCTATCTTAGAGAGCTCAAGGGTAAAGCTGCCCGTATCAAAGAACTCCGCAGAAAATAGTCTTTTTTTCTACTTTACCGCATCTTTGGGTGATGGACTCAGTCACTTACTATTCGTAAGCTCCTTCGCCCAAACACCCAAATCTACAGCAAATCAGGAAAAAATCCTTATTTTCTG
>JAOZOG010000364.1 GCA_029933395.1 Sulfurovaceae bacterium
GCAAAGGATTGAAAATCCTTGTGTCGGCGGTTCGATTCCGTCTGGCGCCACCACCTACAAACTTCCTATTTTAAACACTTTCACAAATTCGAATCGTTAACTTGTACGTTACCTATACGTTCTGTATTCAAAAATGCACCCCTCACAATCTTTTTCTGCTTGGCAAAACAAACATAGTATCACCTATTTTTAGAGGTACTCTTAAGACCGAAAGCCCTATAATAAATGAAAGGAGAAAGAAAATGAAAAAATTACTACTATTGGCATCCGCTTCTCTGCTCTTGACAGCTACATATCTATCAGCAGAAGAGTGGATCAACCCATCCAAAGAGGCATGCACCAAAAATGGAGGCAAACTCTCAAGAAGTGGCGCCTGCTACGCAAAATGGGATGATGCGAAACGCATTTGCAGCGCTATGGATGCTGCCTTGCCCACACTGGATGAGCTCAAGAGTGCCCTGGACAGTTGTGGTGGAAAGTTTGATGATTACAAGATGCACAAAGATGACCCTGCTTTCCAGTCTTGCTCCAAAAAGAAAGGATTTGACGTTTCACGCCATTATTGGTCCTCTACCAAAGGACAAGCCGATGGATACTCTATGGCAGTTCGATTTGCAAATGGTTATGATTATATGAACAAGAACGATAAGACGAGTTCTGTCAATTGTGTGAAGGCGATAACACCCTGAAGAATCCAAAGTTTTGGCCCCTACAGCTTCATAGTTTTTCCGATATTTTGTGACATTTGCAGAGAAACTCCTGCATCCTTCGCAAAATTCTGCCAGAGACTCACAGCCTGTCTGACCTCATCGATGATTTGACTGTATCTTTTGATACGATGTTTTTTGCCGAGTGTTTCCAGGTGTTCTTTGCCCGGCTGCCTGCCTTCTCCTGCATACATCGTGCTGTGTTCTCCGCCCGGACCGTAAGAGAAGGTGAGGTCATAAGCCGGTGAAAGTCTCCACTCCCCTGAGCTATCCATCAGAAACGAAAAGTTCTTCGCATGATCGTCGCGGTTATGGACGAAGAGATTGAAGCAGGCCAGGCGAAACATTTTCTCCTGCTGCGGTACGCTTTTTGTCAAGTGCAGTGTCAAATTCAGCAGGTCGTCATAGTCAAGTGTCGGAAAGCGAAAATCACTGTGCGTCAAGCCTGCCGCCGAGTGCATATGCAGGCGACCGTCTCCCACTCTGTCGAAACGTTCTATGGCAAAGTACCGGCCCCTCTTACCCTCGAGCAGCGCGGTTCGTGGCATTTCGATACCTGCGGCTTTTGCCATCAGGCTGTAGGCATACTCTAACGCACCGATCTCTCTGCCGTCGGCACCAGAAGCGAACTTCACCATCCAGTGATTGAACCCCTCTTTGAGCTTCTGCCTGCCATGTATGATCTCTGTGCGGTTATCATTCATCTGTACCAGCACTTTGGGCCTCGCCCCTGCCGATGATCCGCCAAGACTCAGCAGTTCATCGAGCAGCAAATCACTGTTGCCTTCGAGTATCTGCTGCGAACTCTGAGCCAAATCATCCAGCACGATCTCATCGAGCGTGCCTGCTATCTCCTGCTCAGGCTCATAGCTCAACGCCCCCATCGCATGGCCTCCTACCAGTGCCAGCCTGTCGAGAGGCGAAAGTGCCGCAGGATTGATGCCCTGCTTCAAAAAGTGCCGATCTACCAGGAGTCTTCCCCACCCGTCGGGCAACGAGTCTGCGAACAGACCCCAAAGCCCATCGAACAGATCGTCATCACAGCGCTGCACGCCTGCTTTTAGCGGTAGTTTGTAGGGGGAGAGTTCGATGCCGGTTTTGAGGAAATCCTGGTCGTATTCGAAGTATATTTTTTGGTCTTTGGTGGCGAGGGTGCCGACTTTTTGGATATTACACTTTTGATGAATATAAACAAAAAGTTTTTTTAAATGATGTTTCATTCTAACCCCTCCAAACTCTTTGGCATTTCATCTGCTTCCTGACACACCTCCTCAAGTTCCCCCAAACATTCCAAGACAAACGCCAACTTCAAAAGAGACTCCAGTGATATCTGTCCTATAGTCTCGAAACGCTTGAGACTCCCAAGACTCACACCGGAACGTTCGGCGAGTTCTATCTGAGTATAGCCGAGTTGTTTACGGCGGGTTTTGAACTTGTGGCGCAGTTGCTCTTGTATATCGGAAGGGCTGGGAGGCAAAAAAGATAACATATTAGCTCTTTATGGGTATTTTCACTCATTATAGCTAAAATATTATCTATTGACAAG
>JAOZOG010000365.1:0-669 GCA_029933395.1 Sulfurovaceae bacterium
AGTCTTGAGCTCGGAACCACCGGCGGCCTTATATGCTTTGTCGATGACTTCCGGTTCCTTATTTGTGGCCCCGGTCAGTTTCTTGACTTCGCGATAATGCGATGCCGTCTCGATCTCACCGCCCCGCTCTTTGTAGCCTGCGAAGTCGAGAAGATTGGAAACGGTTGCTTTTTTTATTTCTCCTTTTTCGTTTACAAGCCCTAAAGTGTTCAAAAAAGTCTTCCATTTCGAACTTGTTTTGTGGGTTAGCATTGGCGCGTCCCATTCATCCTTGCAAATCAGCTTTTTCGCTTCCAGCAGTGCTTTACCTTGCAGGCCGTCCTTTACGGCCTGTTTCGCAATCTCTGCGATTTCCGGTGCTTTGCGATAGAGTTCTTCGCATTCTTTTACCGTTTTGGGATTGTAATCCATCTCGACGAGCGATGCCCGTTTACTGATTATCTTTGCCTCTTTCTGGTCTATATTCATGATTTCAGCCATCGATGTACCTCCTTGTCAATTTCACCTTTTGGGTTGATGAGACCTACTGGCAATCCGGCCTTCTTCAACTGTTCCTTTGCGGATTTTATGTTTTCGTCGACTATTGTAAGACGTAGCTCCAGATTGTCGAGTTCCTGCACGACCGGTTTCAATACACGTTCTACGAATTTTTCTTTGTCTTCGCAATTG
>JAOZOG010000365.1:679-2246 GCA_029933395.1 Sulfurovaceae bacterium
CTTTCGTCGATATACATCATAGCTTTCGAGATTTTCTTCTATCATACGCGCACGGATTGGCTCCGGTGGCCCCCATTGAGAGCCTCCTATCTCCAGGATTCCTAATTTTTTGAGTGCTGCGAAATAGTAGCGTTCGGTAATGAAATCCGAATTTTTGAGAGTTTTTATCACTACTCCGTAGATCGATTTGAAGGAGCAATATTTTCCTTCATCCGTCATAATCTCGACTTGTTGAGCAAGCACCTCGTTTGTTCCGATGGCTGATACGATATTATACATCGTGAGCCTCCTTTTTGGATTTCAGCTTTTTACGACATCCGTTTCTGGTCGATTACCATCCGCTCATTTTTTTCGAGTCTGTATCGTCTTCCTCTTCGAATGCTTTGAATGGGTTTTCTCTGTAGAGCTCCATCATTGCCTGGAACCAGTGGTCGATGTGTGCTTCTGGAATATTGTAGTAGAAGCAGTGTTTTGAGCCGGTGTAGAATGCCTTCACCATCAGTTTGCCAGGCTCCGCTCCTATATCTATATGAGACAGGTGTTCTTTATCGAAACCGAGCTTGTCCGGAGTGGTTCCGTATCTTTCACCGTGTGATTTTATAACCGCCTTCTCCCACAGCTGTTGTTTCGCTACAGAGAGTTTCGTTGAATGGATCGAGTTCGTGCTTGGCATATTTCTTCACCAATGACCTGACTGCCCTACTAACCGTCTCATATCCGCCTTCGTTCGCAAGCTGGACCAACAGGTCGTGAGTGGGCTTGTCAAGGCTGATGTTCACTCGTCTCATTTTGCCTTGACTCTTCATTAGGTCTCCTTTCTGAAAAGTTATGCCATAGTATAGCATTGTGTAGCTTATACACAACTTATCTCATTCTATACACACGATCTTCCTACTTGGTTCCAGTTGGCTCCACTTCTACTATACTATACTGAACTCATACTACACCGAACCACACCGAACCAAACTTTCTTTCTTAAGCGCGGCTTAATCCCACTCCAGGGCTTTTTCTCTTTTGTCTTTGATTCTCTCTTCCAGCCTGAACACTTTGTTCTCGAGATATTGCAGTTCCTTCCGCATGGTACGTATCTGTGCTTCCAGAACCACAGGCATGTTGTCTATCAGTTCATTGAACTCTTCCCTGTCTCTGGAATCCACCACTCCTGTATACATCTCCGTGATTCCAAGCCTCGCTATCGCTCTGAATCCTCTTTCCTTCAGTCTCTTCTCGTCCAGCCATCCACCTGCGGCTCCGCGTTCCGGTGTGACCACGATTTTGTCCAATCCGTCTTTTACCCATACTTTCATCTTTTTCCTCCATATCTCAATACGCCTCTCTTCGGGCTCCATGGACATATGTTGTTTCTGTCCAAAGGAACGTCATTCTGCAGAATGGTTCCCGCCTTCCTCGCCTTCCTTACCGTTTCCTCCGCATAGTGGACCTGATATCCTTTTCTGTCCTCTCTGCCGTCCATTTCGTCGAACGTGATTCCGAACTTGTAGCATCCGTCTCTGCTCTTCATCCGGAACCTGCATAGTTCGCATCCCAGCATTTCATGTGTCTTCAC
>JAOZOG010000366.1 GCA_029933395.1 Sulfurovaceae bacterium
AAGTCTTCTACAAGCAGGACAAACCGATGATGAAGCCCAGACAGGTACTCGGACTTGAGCCTGTCGGTAACAAAAAAGTCAGGGATATGCCAAGAGTCATTACCTATCAATAACCAGATATCCGGGGCAGCGACTTCAGTCAATGCAAATGGATAAAAAAAGAAGCATAGGCTATAATGTTTTAAGAACACAACAAGATGGTTTGAGTGGACTTTAAAAACATACTCTATAGCGGATTTCATTTTGATGACGAGGAAGATCTTTTCAAATTTCGCGTCAAGCTGCTCAATTCGATTATCCTTTTTGGTTTTTGGCATCTTTACGACACTGCTGTTTGCAGTGATGAGTCTCACAGGCATCAATCCTTATGATCCGATCGATATTTGGACAAACTTTGGTTTTGCCGCTTTGTCATCCATCCCTCTGCTGCTGCTGAGACGAGGCAAGAAGAATTTCACGCTTGTAACACATCTTTTTCTCATCATCACTCTCCTGATATCAATCGTCGCATTGGTTTTCATAACTGATGACAGTTTCAGAGCAATATGGTTTTTCGTCGTAGTCTATCTCGCCTATAGTTTCGAAGGGACTCGGGCGGGTATCTTCTATACGATACTCTCCATGGGGTTTATTCTGGCCTATGAAGTGATGGCGGGTCACCCTACCGCTCTGATTACGGTCAATACGACGATCATTGGACTTGGGGTAATGAGTTTTCTCTTTTATGTCAATACCAGAAAATTTTTCGAGCAGACAGAAGCACTGCAGGAGAAAAGCAGGCTATTGACACAGCTCGCTTCGATCGATTCTTTGACCGGTATTTCCAATCGCTACCATTTCGACGAGGAAGCACCGCTCTGTTTCGAGCGGGCAAGCAGGCAGAAGGGGAATCTCTCATTGATTCTTCTCGATATCGATCATTTCAAACAGATCAACGATACGTATGGCCATATCGCAGGCAATCACGTGTTAGTTGAGTTTGCACATACGATACAGGATTTTGTCGGGGATGGGATGATTTTCGCCCGTACCGGGGGTGAGGAGTTCGCTCTGCTTCTGTGTGACTCGAGCTTCGATGAAGCGACGACACTATCAGAAACAATCCGACAGGCTATCTCTTCGAATACTTTCGATATCGGCGAGCAGAAGATCAGTATCACTGTCTCTATCGGAGTGGCCGACTACCGTGAGGCAGATCGGCACTTTTCCGATCTCTTCCTGAGAGCCGATCTGGCACTCTATCAGGCGAAAGAGGAGGGGCGAAACAGGGTGGTTTCTGCGATCTGAACTCCCAGGTATGTAAATATATTTTAGGCAAAAGTTCTCAATGGCTAATCCAGCTTTTTCTGTTATGACTTTATCAGTTCCGGATCGCCGGGATACCATGTTTTATCGAACCATGGATCGAGCGGACCATAGACACGGAAGAGCATATTCCATCCTCTGTGTGGGATGGTCTGGATCCAGTTGTTTTCATGCCCTTTTGGAGGTTTGGGAGCAAAATAGACATCCACTGAACCATCTTTGTTCACGACAAGCCCTTTTTTATTCTGGTCAAGTCCAGGGAAGCGCTGGTCTGTCTGGAGCATCGAACGTGTCTGGTTGTTGTAAAGTGTAAAGGACCAGAAATCTTTTGCCGGTACATTTGCCGGGATATTGACTTTGTAAGTCTTGCTCCCATCCAGAGGATTCAACTCTTTGTCGAGATAGGCTACGGCGTACTTGGAGCCTTTACCTACGATTTTCTTTGCCATAGCCGGCGTGATTCCTGTGGCATAGAAGTGGAAAGCAGCACGCGCATCGATGAGGCTTACACCATCTATTTCAAACTTGTAGCTGCCGCCGACAAAAGGGTTTGTCCACACTTTACTGTGTTCCGGGAAGAGCAGAAAGGCTTCATCTCTCGGTCTGGAGATCAGTGTTCTCGCTGTGACGGAGCCTACTTTTGCTGCCTCTACCAATATCTTTTTCATACGGGCATCGGGCTTGAACTCTTGACCTTTTTTGATACCGATAGATGCGAAGTAGCCCAATATTTCAGGGTCTTGTCCCTGTGCCGGTTCGCTCTGCACCACTTCGTTGATCTCTTCAAAAATGGAGAAGTCCATGTTGTGAATGGTATTGTTGTAGACACCTGAGGCATTGACGAAATTCAGCGCCGGCGGATTGTCCTTTTGGGAAAGGGGGTAGGCTTTGAAGACTTTTTTGGTCAGATCGATGGCCGGTTTAGGACTGCCGT
>JAOZOG010000367.1 GCA_029933395.1 Sulfurovaceae bacterium
TGTCAGCAACGGTGCTAAAAGTCCATAAAACGCCGGGCTAAGATGTCCCCTCACCGAGCGATCGGATATAGACTACTGGGTAACACACTAGCCCAGGAGGTCAGTCCGATGCTCAGCAAGGGGGACTGGATGCATATTAAAGCACAGGTCGAGCGTGGAGTATACAAAAAGGACATAGCTGAAGAACTGGGGGTGAGCGAGCGGACGGTCCGCAGGGCCTTGAGGCGCTCTGTAGCCCCCTCGGGCAAGAGGACGAAGGCAAGAGGCAGCAAGCTGGATCCATACAAGGCGCAGATAGATGCTCTGCTGGCGGAAGGCGTCTGGAACGCGGTGGTGGTGCTGCGACTGATCCAGGAGAAGGGCTACAAGGGCGGAGTGACCGTCTTGAGAGAGTATATCAAGCCGAAGCGCCCGATGCGAGGGAGCCGCAGGACGGTCCGTTTCGAGACAAAACCCGGCGTACAGCTTCAGAGCGACTGGGGATCGCTTTTCACAGAGGTCGCCGGCAGGCGCTCCAAGGTCCACTTTATCGTAAACGAGCTCTCGTTCTCGAGGCGTTTTCACTTCTGGTGCACAGAGAGCGAAGACGCCGAGCACACGTACGAGGGGATCATCAGAGCGTTCGAGTATTTTGGGGGCGTAACCGGTGAAGTGCTTGTCGATAACCAGAAGACCGCCGTGATAAGTCACAAGGCCGCAGGCCGGGTGATTTTCAACGAGCGTTTTCTCGACCTGGCCTGCCACTACGGGTTCTCTCCCAGGGCGTGCCGGCCCTACAGGGCCCGCACCAAGGGCAAGGACGAGCGGATGGTAGGGTACATCAAGCACAACTTCTTCCAGCGCTATCGCCGGTTCGATAGCCTCAGGCACATGAACGCCCTGGCGCAGAAGTGGCTCGCCGAGACCGCGGACCCGCGCATGCACGGGACGCTCAGAGAAGTAGTCGCAGAGAGGTTCAAGCGGGAAGCGCCTGCGCTCTCCCCCCTCCCCAGGGTCAGATACGACACATCCTATCTAGAGAGGCGCATGGTCGCCTGGGACGGATACGTCGAGGTCAGGGGTAACCGCTACAGCGTTCCGGATCATCTATGCGGCAGGAAGATCGCGGTACGCATCGGCCTCGATGGCGAGCTGAGGATCTACGACGACCAGGCGCTTGTCGCCTCCCACCTGCTGCGAAGCGCAGGTGAAGGCTGGGCCACAACGCCCGGGCACCATGACAGGCTGTGGCGTGAGGCGCTCTCGGTCGAACGCAGGGATCTGTCCGTCTACGAGGAGGTCTCGTCATGCAGCTAGAAGGACTGCTCGAGAAGCTGAAGATGGACCACCTGGGCGCTCAGCTCGAGAGCGTCTGCGAACAGGCCTCCAAGCGAGAGCTTGCCTACAAGGAGTTTCTCACCGAGGCCCTCTCGGTCGAGTGGAACGGAAGGCACCTTCGCGGCGTAGAGGGACGTCTCAGGCAGGCCCGCCTGCCGATGGTCAAGACCATCGAGCAGTTCGACTTCTCGTTCCAGCCGAGCATAGACCGCAAGGTCATACGTGAGCTCTCAGGGCTCGGCTTCGTAGGCCGCGCGGAGAACGTCGTCTTGCTGGGCCCACCGGGCGTAGGAAAGACCCATCTGGCCATCGCCCTCGGAGTAAAAGCTATCGAGGCAGGCCACAGGGTGCTCTTTCTGACCCTCGAGAACCTTCTCTCAAGGCTGACCAGGGCAAAAAGGGAGAACAGGCTCGAGCGCCAGCTCCAGCAGTTCGTCTATCCCAAGGTGCTCCTGCTCGACGAGATGGGCTACCTGCCGATGAACAGGGAAGAAGCGAGCCTGTTTTTCCGGCTCCTCTGCCGCAGGTACGAGAAAGCCTCGATTATCGTCACTTCCAACAAGAGTTTTGTCGACTGGGGAGAGATCTTTGGTGACCAGGTTCTGGCTACCGCCATCCTGGACCGCCTGCTGCATCATTCCACGACTATCAACATCAAGGGCGAAAGCTATCGCCTCAGAGAGAAGCGCAGAGCCGGCATGCTCTCTCGAGGAAGAAAGGAGGAAGAAGAAAAAACGGCTGAAAAACCTGAGCCGGCTACGCCGGCTCAACAGGAACCTGAATCCGATGAAAACCGGACATCTTAAACCGAAGAAAAGGGGACATTCTTTCCGAAATATCGGGGACAATCAAAAACGAATTTGACATTATCAAGGCGGGCTCGGTGGAGAAGGCCTTTGAGTACGGTATGAGAGCGGCCGA
>JAOZOG010000368.1 GCA_029933395.1 Sulfurovaceae bacterium
CTGTTTGCGGCAGCGATCGATCGTCAGCAGCAGTAGGCCGAAGAGCATAGCATAGCCCACCGGCCAGAAGACACGGCCGGAACTCCTGAACGTTCCGGTGATCCTATCGAAAAGCTGTGGCAGGTCATAGTTGAAGACAAGGGTATCTGAGAGGTAGACCTTGTTTGAAAGCGCATAAAGGGTGAAGCCTGCCATGAGCAGGGCCATCATTCGGTTTCGCGAGAGCCCTTTCCAAAGTGCTTTCGGTGCAAAGAGCAGAGAGGCGGACAGCATCAGGAGAACTGAAATACCCAGATAGTTATGCCCATCTATCTGTAAGCCCGTGGCATCGAGCACCAGAGAACCGGAGGGAATGAAAACACTGCGGGCAAGTTCCGTCCCGAGAAAGGGAGAGAGCAGGTTCATGGAGTTGATATCAAACCCTTCCGTCGGCCTGAAAACACCTGCCGAAGGCACGATGTAACCGATGGTCCAGAGAGAGAGCAGCACCAGAAGCGTGAGTAACAATATTTCGCTTATAGCGTAGGAGAACTTCTCTTTGCGCCTGGCGATAAATGTAAGATGTGTTACAAGGTAGATGGGGTAGAGCATCGCCAGGAAATAGGGATGGATCAGTGTCGCAAGAAGTATGACACCTCCCTGCCGCCGTGTTGCCTGAACCGATGAGAGTTTACCGGACATGGCAAGGTAGTAAAATGCCAGGGCGAAGATGAGCAGTGACTGCATCAGCAGCGCCCCGTGCGGTATGCGGATCATGAGCGAGGGCATCATGATGGCAAAAAGCGTTCCCGTTAGGGCGAAAAGCAGTGTTTTCTCTTTCGCATTGCCCAGAAAATATGCCCCTGCAACCCCCTCCATCAGATAGCTGAAGACACCCCAGAAGCCGAAATTGTGAGTATGTTTCGCAAAGAGGAAAGCGACCGGTTTGAAAAGCAGTGCAGCCAGTGGAATGATGTCAGCGTAGGCTGCCGAGACCCCTTCGGGGTAATTAAGGTAATTCGTATGTAGCAGTGGGAAATGCCGGCTGTCCGCGAGAAAAGCCCACAGCCCCGTGACATGCTGCGTCGGGTCGGTGCGTATATCGAACCAGAAAGGGTTGGAACCGGTAAAAAAGTCCAGAGGAAAAAGAGAGAGCGTGTAGAGCAGCGCGGCAGCGAAGGAGATCAGATAGTATGTCCGGTCTTTCAAAGGCCTGCGCAGCAGGCCGTCTGCTTCAAGTGCGGTATGCTTGGGTGAAAAACTCATAGATAGATCCGTCCTGTTTTTTTGCGGTGCAGTGCTGTAAGCATATTGCAGAGCCTTTCCCCCAGTATCGGATAACGGTGCGCTTTGACCCATGCCGAAGCATTGCGCCGCTTCTCCTCCGCCGCATCGGAATGTTCCCGTATACCGGCAGCGATCTCCGCGATGCTTCGTGCCATCGCCTCCGGCATCGTTCCGGAAAACCTGTAGACGGCATCTCCGACATCCGAAAAGATCATCAAAGGAGTGACGGCGACGGGCACGCCCGCAGCGAGGCCGTAACGGACGGAAGCACTGGAAGATTCACCCGTCTCCTGGTAGGGGAACACGATCAGGTCCGATGCGCTTAAATGCCGCAGGGACTCTTCGTCTTCCAGAAAATCCGTGATCATCTCTACGGATCCGCCAAGCCCCTCCTCTTCGATCTTTTTGCTTGCCAGACGGATCATCTCTTCGGATTCGGGCACGGGATAGCGTGCATTGACCATTTTCAGTCTTACCTGCATACCCTTCTGCTGAAGCAGTTTGATTGCCTCGATCATTTCAAGCAGCCCTGTGTGAGGAAGGAAGAAACCGTAGGTCGCTATCGTGAAGAGATTCTCCTTCTTTGTACCGCCGGCCTGCCACTCCACTACGCCGTGGGGGAAAAGAGAGACATTCCCGATCAGCCCGATGGATTTCATACGGTTGAGATCGTCTACAGTATGGACGAGAAGGCGGCTGCACCTCCGCATGGGCGGTACAAGCATAGAGAGCTTTTTGTGCGGCGCCTGCACGGGATCGGTAGTGGCATGCAGCATAATGACGACGGTTTTTCCGCCGTCGTTGAGCGCATCTAGGAAACGGGTAAAAGGTCCGAAAGCGAAAAAACCGTAATTGAACTGGATGACGACGGTATCGAGTTCAAGCCTCTCTATGGTCTGCCGCAGCAGTTCAAGGTCGTCCTCTTCTCCCGGCTGCCAGCAGCGGTGTACGTTCTTCCT
>JAOZOG010000083.1 GCA_029933395.1 Sulfurovaceae bacterium
ACTTTAGAAAATTTCTCATACTCAATATTTTCGCTTCTATTCTTTGGGGGTTGGTGGTTGGATTGCTGAGTTATTATTTTTCGGCAGTGGTGCGGGGGTGGTTCAGCTAATACTGTAGATGGTGGTGGATTTCATTCATCCTGCGATAATCCGTAGGTCGGGGTCCCCTGACTCCGACAAAGACAGATATAGCTTCCCCGAAAAAACCGTAGCGTGGGCAGGAATGCCCACGCTACAAATCAATCTGCTGCATGTTGTGGGTGTCGGAGTGGGGGCACTCCGACCTACGAATGAGAAGGTGGAATTTTTTCCGAAAGTTATCTCTGCAATTTCTTCACAAACTTCTCAATCCGGCGGACACCTTCACGGATCGTGATGATATCTGTTGCGTAAGAGAATCGGAAATATCCTTCGCTGCCAAATCCGATTCCCGGAACGACAGCGACACCGGTTTCGCTGAGGAGGTCTTTGCAGAACTGGATGGAGTCGTTGCTGACATCTTTGATGTTGACAAAGAGGTAGAAGGCACCCTGGGGCTTGATGACGCTGAGGCCGTCGATGGCATTGAAGAGTTCATATGCCTCTTTGGATCTGGACTCGAATGCCTGTCGCATCGTTTCGATTTCGTCATCCACTTCACCATCGAGGGCAGGTATCGCTGCTTTTTGGGTGATGGAGTTGATATTGGAGGTACTCTGGCTCTGGAGCTTGTTCATCACGGAGATCAGCTCGTTTTTGGGTGAGGCGAGGTAGCCGAAGCGCCAGCCTGTCATCGCAACGGATTTGCTCAGGCCGTTGATCGTGACCGTGCGCTGAAACATATCTTCGCTGACACTTGCTGTAGCGACGAATTCATTGTCGCCAAAGATCAGCTTTTCGTACATCTCGTCACTGGCTATCAGGATATCGGTACCCTTGAGGACTTCGCCGATCGCCAGGAGGTCCTCTCTGCTGTAGATCGAACCGGTAGGATTGGAGGGTGAGTTGAGAATCAGCACTTTGGTTTTCGGCGTGATCGCCTCTTTGAGTTGATCGGCTGTGATTTTGAAGTCATTCATATCGTTGGTTTCGATGACGACTGGAATACCACCGCAGTATTTGACCTGCTCAGGATAGGTGACCCAGTAGGGTGCGGGGATGATGACTTCGTCACCTTCATCGATCAGGGCCTGGAAAAGATTGAAAAGCGAATGCTTGGCACCGTTGCTGACGATGATCTGGTTTGTTTCGTAGTGGAGCCCATTTTCTCTTTTGAGTTTCCCCTGGACCGCCTCGAGAAGTTCCGGGATACCCGGTACGGCAGTGTAGCGTGTAAAACCTTCGTTGATCGCTTTGATCGCCTCATCTTTGATACGCTGCGGTGTACCGAAATCCGGTTCGCCTGCTGAAAAACTGAGGATATCTTTGCCCTGCTCTTTGAGCTCTCTCGCCAGTGATGAGATGGCGATAGTCAGGGAGGGTGAGAGTGTCTGGATACGTTTGGATAGCATATAAAAACCTTTGTAAAAAATTTAATGATTATACACTGTTAAAGTTGGAAATCAGTTGAGAAATCCACGGTATAGGCCGAAGCCCGCTTTTCTCAATCCATTGATTTAATGAAGGCATCGTATATTTCCGAAAGTTCGGAATCCTCTTTCTCCATCGAGAGGGTATCTCCGGTTTTGACGGCATGCTCAAGCACGGCAATACGCTTGACCAGGTACTCGAAGATCTCTTTATTGATATCGGGAATCTTGTTGTGACTGAGCGGTGCCTTGTCGAACCCTCTCTGGATGACACGGGCCGGGATGCCGATGGCGGTAGAGTCCGGCGGCACATCTTTGACGACGACGGAATTTGCGCCGACTTTGGTGTTTGCACCGATCGTGATATTGCCGAGGATTTTCGCCCCTGCGCCGATGACGACATTGTTTTCGAGTGTCGGGTGGCGTTTTCCCTGAGTGAGGCTGACACCGCCCAGGGTGACCTGCTGATAGATCAGCACATCGTCGCCGATGATTGTCGTCTCTCCGATCACGACACCGACACCATGGTCGATAAAGACCCGACGTCCTATCTGTGCGGCAGGGTGGATGTCGATTGTCGTGAGCAGTTGCCCCAGGCCTGAAATGAAACGGGGAAGAAAACGTAACCCTTTTTGGTAGAGCCAGTGGGAGTGGCGATAGAAGAAGAGTGCCCAGAGACCCGGGTAGTTAAAAAAGAGTTCGAAAGTCGAATGAAGTGCAGGGTCGTTGCGCTTGACATTGAGAAAATCTTCTTTGATATAACCATAGAGCGTCACACTGTTTCCTTCTATTTGTTGATTTCCCGGATTTCCCGGCTTGCTTGAATCGTCTTAAGATAGCTATTTTCGCTTAAATAGAGGTAAAGCTTGCCCAGAAGGATCTTCTTCTCCTCTTCGTTGATGAAAGAGGAGGCTTCTATTTTCTGCTTGAGCGATTTGTCTATCTTGCCGGTGTCATAGTCAAGATCATCGAGAATATCCATCAGGTTCTGTGCTTCGATGAGCTGATCGAGATGCATTTTTCCCGCTTCGTCAAATGAGACGACGACTTCGGTAGGGTGTGTGAAGAGGTTGTGTTTCATCCCCAGCACCTCCTGGTAGGCACCCGTCAGAAAAAAAGCGAGGAAATATTCATCTTTCGTGACATCGATATCATGCAGATAGAGTGGCAGATTGGGATCAAATCCGATCTCTCCGTCACTGTCGCAGGTGATATCCCAGAGGCTTGCCGGCCTGGAGGGTTTCGTATCGAGACGGTCGAGAGGCATCACAGGAAAATGCTGTGACAAGCCCCAAAAGTCGGGGAGTGACTCGAAAGCCGAGAAGTTGACAAGATATTTCTCCTGGATACGGTTCTGGAGGCGCTTGAGCTCGTCGGTATCTTCGTTTTTGAGCAGCAGAATGGCTTTTTTTATGATGAGATTGACCAGGATCTCGGTATTGGAGCGGTCTTCCAGGTCGATATAGCCCAGGTCAAAGAGGGTCAGCAGCGATTCCATATGATCGAGGGCATCATGGAGGTACTCCCGTGCATTGTTGCGGTTGATCGTCCCGATAAGATCATAAAGCTCCTCTATCAGCGGCGGATTGCTCTCTTTGGGGCGGAGACTCTTTTCGTGGTACTCCTGTGAGAAGAGCTCCAGAACCGGAGCGACCAGCACCGAGTGGCTTGCGGCGATATAGCGGCCCGATTCAGTGAAGATATCCGGCGACTCCACTCCTTTGCTTTTGGCGATCTCCTGCATCAGGTAGACGACATCGTTGGCAAACTCTTTGAGTGAGTAGTTGCGATCCTGTGTATGGCTGTGCTGGCTGTATTCGACCGCCAATCCTCCTCCGATATTGATCGCAGTGAGGGCAGATGCACCTCTTTTTTTCAAGTCAGCATAGATATTGCCTGCTTCGCGAAGTGCTTTTTTGAGAGGAGCGATGTCGCTCATTTGAGATCCAATATGGAAATGGACCATCGAGAACTGCCCGAGGATATCATTTTGCTGCATCAGTTCGAAGGCCTCGAGCAGTTCGGTTGAGGTCAAGCCGAACTTCGAGCTGTAGCCGCCGCTTTTGGCCCATGTACCGATACCCGAGCTGTGCAGACGGATACGTGTACCGATTTTGGGTGCGATAGAGGGATCGTTGCCTTGATTGAACTCCTGATGAACTTCGATGATCGTTTGTAGCTCCCCCAGTCCTTCGATCGTGACTGTGATATCGTGCCCCATCTTTGCCGCGATGAAGCAGAGTGCGATCATCTCCCGGTCCTTGAATCCATTGACTGTGATGGGGGCACCGATGGGTGTTTCGGACATCGCGATGATCAGTTCGGCTTTGCTGCCTGCCTCCAGCCCATAACCATACGGTGCAGCGACTTGCATCAAAGCGTGGATAAAGTTGGGGTATTGATTGACCTTGAGTGGAAAAACTGCACGGAAACCCCCCTCATATTCAAACGTTTTCATCGCAGAATAAAATGCATCGAAGAGTGTCGAAATCTGCTTGTCGATGAGGTGGGGGAAGCGAAGTAGAAGCGGGCCCTTGTAGCCTCTCTCCCGTATCTGCCGGGTGATCTCCAGTAGAGAGGGCCGGTCGGCGTAATTGAGTGCCAGTTGCCCCTCCCTGATCAGAAAATTGTCATCTCCCCAACTCTCCAGCCCAAAATCCTTCATTAGATATCCCCAATTTTTTTGACAGTATACACTATCCGGCCTATAGAATAATCCCGGATAATCTCACTTTGTGAGTGGCTTGGGTATAATCTTTTTTATGAATCACACCTATTTGCATCTTGAAACGCATGCCGATCAAACCGTTATTCACGCAGTAGGTGAGTGGACACTCTACAATGAGCCTGTGATAGAGAAAGCATTGGCAAAAATCCAACCCGGACAAAAGATTATTTGGGACTTTTCAGATATAGAGTCCTTTGACAGTGCCGGCGTACTGCTTTTTATGCGTTATTATGAAAAATTCAAAACCCAGTGTGATGTCAAAATAACTGGCTACTCAGAAGAGCAGGAGCGTATGTATCGCCTTTTGCTGAAGCACAGGATCAAAGAGGCGATTCCCGAACGCAGCGAGGGATTCTTCTACCGAATGGGCAAATCGGTTTATGCCGGCTATCAAGTCTTTTTGCAGTTTCTGGATTTTACCGGGCATATACTTGTCTCCTTCCTGCGCTATTTTGTCCAGCCCAGAAATTTCCGCTATAAAGAGATCACCTATCATATCGAGCGGTCTGGAGCAAGTGCGATGCTGATTATTGCATTGACCTCGTTTCTGGTAGGGATGGTGATCTCTTATCAGAGTGCGGTGGAGCTGGCTAAATTCGGGGCGGATATCTTTATCGTTGATCTGGCAGGAATCTCTATCACCAGAGAGTTGGCACCGCTGATTACCGCGATCGTCGTGGCGGGCCGCAGCGGCTCTGCCTATACCGCGCAGATCGGTGCGATGAAGATTACCGAAGAGATCTCTGCGATGCGAACGATGGGATTCGACCCCTTCTACTTTCTCATTCTGCCCCGTACAATCGCCCTGATGATCGCATTGCCACTCTTGATCTTTTTTGCTGATATCGTAGGCATTATGGGGAGTATGTTCGCTGCCAGTCTGGAGTTGAATATCTCTTATGGTCAGTTTATCGATCGCCTGCAGGAGGTTCTTTCGGTCAAGCATTTTTGGATTGGGATTATCAAAGGGCCATTTTTTGCGATGTTGATTGCGATGATCGGGTGCTTCCGGGGTCTATTGGTGACAGATGATACGGAGAGTATCGGATACCAGACGACTGCCAGTGTCGTCAACTCCATCTTTTTTGTGATCGCCTGTGATGCACTCTTCTCCGTGATCCTGACAGAGTGGGGTATCTGATGCCAGGTATGCAGAAAGTTATAGAGGCGAAAGATATCGTAACCAGTTTCGGGGAGACGGTGATTCACGACAGACTTTCACTCTTTGTCAACAAGGGGGAGATTTATGGCATTCTGGGGGAGAGCGGCGCAGGAAAAACACTGCTGCTCAAAGAGATGATTATGCTTCTGAAACCGACGGCAGGAGAGATGTGGGTATTGGGGCACAAGCTTTCGGAGATCGGATACCAGGATGCGCAGATGCTGCGCCGCCAGTGGGGTGTGCTCTTTCAGTTTGGCGCGCTTTTTACCTCATTGACCGTCGCCGAAAATATCGCACTGCAGCTCAAGGAGTATACCCATATCGACCCGAGAATGTGTGACGAGATCGTCAAAACCAAGATCAGCATGGTAGGGCTGCCTGCTCGGGCCGGCGCACTCTATCCGTCTGAATTGAGCGGCGGGATGATCAAGCGGGCAGCACTGGCAAGAGCGCTGGCGATGGACCCCAAACTTCTTTTTCTCGATGAGCCGACTTCGGGCCTGGATCCCATCGGGGCACGAAACTTCGATGCCCTGATCTTGGAGCTTCGTGAACTTCTGGGTGTCACAGTCGTGATGATTACACACGATCTCGACTCGATCTATTCGATCGTCGATCGATTTTCAGTTTTGGCAGATAAACACGTCGTTGCAGAAGGAACTTTGGAAAATGTGTTACAATCCGATCATCCTTTTGTCGAAAAGTTCTTCAAAAATGAATACGCAAAAAAAAGATTGGAAAAGAGAGTAGAGGCTGATGTACAGTAAGGTCAATTATACACTGATCGGTATTTTTGTAATGCTGCTGACGGCAGGGACGATCTTTTTTGCTTTCTGGCTGGGAAATAGCGGATTTGAGGAAGAATATGATCTCTACCTGCTACGTATGAATGAGTCTGTCTCGGGTCTCTCCAAAGATTCGGACGTGAAGCTCAAAGGCGTGGATATCGGAACGGTCAGTGATATCCGCGTCAACCCGAAAAATATCGAAGAGGTGGACATCATACTCAAGATCAAGAAAGGCATCCCGATCAAGGAAGATATGCACGGTACGATCAGTATGTTTGGACTCACAGGACTCTCCTATGTCGAGATAGAGGGGGGGAGCAACGAGGCCAAAACACTTCAGCCATCCAATGAAAAGATGCCGGTTATCAAGGCTGGAGCCTCTGTCATGGGACGGCTGGAGACAAACCTCGGTACGCTCTCTGATAAACTGGTAGCAGTTTTGGATAGGAGCGAAAGAGTGCTTTCGGATGAAAATCTCCAAAATTTTTCTGCTCTGCTGGATCATAGCAGACAGATCGCAGCCAAAGGTACAGGACTGGAAGAGAAGATGATTTCGACACTTGACGAGGCCGAAGGCGCACTCAAAGAGTTCAGGGTCTCCTTTGCGGAACTTTCGAAACATTACGATGATTTGGCTATCGACCTGCGAAAAGACATCAAGCCGACAGTGAAGAAACTGGATAAAATGATAGCCAGTACAGAAATACTGGTCGAAAAGATATTCCAAACGGTCAATCGCGGAGACTACAATATGCAAAAAATCATGCAGCCTACGATGAATGACATTCGGGAGCTCTCTGCGCAGATCGATGCGCTGACAAGACAGCTCAGGCACAGCCCCAGTGACATACTCTACAAGTCTGCTACCCCCAGACGAGGACCGGGAGAATGAAAAAAACAATCATACAACTCTCCATTTTGGCAGGAGTGATTTTTTTGAGCGGATGCGCTGTCAAGAGTTCGCAGCTGAGAACTTTCACACTCAATCCCACCTATCATTATGGCAAAGTAGCACATTCACCTTACAGAAACAAGAGTGTCAAGGTAGCCTATCCAAGCAATGTCAAGGGTAAATCCGGCACTTCGATCAATTTCTCCTACAGTAGGCTCGAAGTAGGAAGCTACCAGAATGCCACCTGGGCAAGCAGCAGCAGTCAACTCTTGACTGGCAGCATTATCCAGGCACTTGAGCAGGGCAGAGTATTCAAATCGGTGATCGACTATACTTCCCTTGCCAATACAGACTATCTGTTGGAGAGTGAAGTATATGATTTCCAACACAAAGTACGAAAAAATCGTTCTGTTTCCGTTGTTTCTATCCGTTTCGACCTGATTGATACCAGCGACAATATTCTGGTCAAAAGCAGAAAATTCACCTACGAGATTCCAACGGAAACAGTCAATGCCGTAGGCTATGTCAAAGCGACGAACAGAGCACTGGAAAAGCTCTCTGCTGATTTGGTCCGATGGCTGGCAAAGCCATAAACTTCCAAGGAATTGAACCAATGAACATTATTTTTGGCCCCGTCTATTCACGACGTTTCGGAAAATCACTGGGTATCGACCTCAGTCCGGGTAAAAAGCAGTGCAATTTCGACTGTCTCTACTGTGAACTCGATCCTGCCAAGACAGTCAGCACTTACAGTGAAGTTGTACCAGTTGATGAGGTGATGACAGCGTTGGCCAAGGCCCTTGAGGAGCATTCATCGATCGATTTCATTACATTGACCGCCAATGGCGAGCCGACCCTCTATCCCTATCTTTCAGAGTTGATCGACGCAATCAATCGGATCAAGGGTGAGACAAAGACCCTGATCCTCAGCAACGGCAGTACAGTCGGTGATCCTAACGTCAGGAAGGCACTCGGCAAGTTGGATATAGTCAAGCTCTCTCTCGACTGTGCGACAGATCACTGCCTGCACAAACTCGACCGTGCCCACAGTGGCATTACGATCGATGCGATCAAGGATGGAATGCTGGCATTCAGGAGAGAATTTCCAAATGTCCCACTGATCATCGAAACGCTTTTTGTCAAGACGCTCAATGACAAACCTGAAGAGATCGCCGCACTTAATGACTTTTTTCTCAAACTACGCCCCGCCCGTATCGACATCGGCACGATCGACCGCCCACCTGCATACGCCGTCAAACCATTGAGCTACGAGGAGCTCTATGCCGTCTCTCATCTTTTCGACCCATCGCTGCCAGTCTATATCGCATCCAGAAAAAAGGTTGAGTCAAAGCCGGAACAATATACGATAGAGGAGATTCTCCAAACACTCTCCAAGAGACCTCTGACACAAGATGATATCGAAATCCTCTTCGATACTGAGAGCCAAAAAAGGCTCGAACTGCTGATAAAAGAAGGGAAAATCATCACCCGTGAGACAAATGGCGTATTATTTTACGTTCTATCCTGAAAAATACTTGACTTTAAAGAACTTTTTGACTATAATCTCATCCACGAAAATAAGCACCCGCT
>JAOZOG010000369.1 GCA_029933395.1 Sulfurovaceae bacterium
CCACTTTTCCACGACATCGCTATGCCAATAGTTACGGCGACCCAGTTTCGCGGTCGGAGCGGGAAAGCGTCCCTCCTTGACCCACAGCCACAGAGTCGTTTTGCAGATGCCGCCTAAAAGTTCCTGTACCTGTTTGGAGTTAAGCAGCCGTACCATTGCGTGCCTCCTCTATCCATTTGACCACGACATCTTCGTGCCAGAACTTACGGCCGCCGAAACGGTCGGTGGGTTGTGGGAAACGCCCCGCCTTTGTCAGATGCCATAACGTCGAAACAGAAATGTCACCCAAAAGCTGACATACTTCTTTCGTGGTCAAAAGCCCACGCGCTTTCGCGTAATCGAGTTGAATACCCATGACTTTTCCTTTCCATTGAAAATCAGACGTATTGTCTCAGACCTCGTGGGGAGAAAAAGTCAAAATTTGGGGTAAGGCGTTCGCAACGCCCTGTTTATGGGGTTTGAAGAGCTTTGGAAAATGCAGAAATTGTTTTACGGGGGGTTTTGGGGAGTGCCAGACGGAGTTCTTTTTCAAGATCGAAACCGATACCTTTAGGCTGCCAGGCTGGATCGGGTGGACAGCTTATCGGAACACATCCGTGCCGCAAAGCATAGTCGAAAAGCATCCATTCCCCTTCGAAGGTGCGATGCTTTTCCAAAATGGCACGTACAGCTTGCACGTGACCGTCCACGGCTTTGTCTACATAGGCACGACCGCGCTTCGACAACTGACCGGCCAGTTTCGTTACAGCTTCCACATGGCAGCGTATGCGCTCGATCTCTTTGCGGGTCAGAAAACTTGAATGACCCCGATTGAAAACGAACCAGGACAGCAGGACACCACACACGGCTTCGATGCGATCGGCAACCTCATCGGCTTCGTAGCAGGTGAAAAGATCGTCGCTCCATTCTATCAGCACATCGTCCCACCGTTCGGGGAAAATGTATCGGCGTTGAGGGATGCCTCCCAACTCGACGACCTTTTCCATACTCAGGTCGTCCGGTAACGGCACATCGTCGGAACGGTACAGCACGGCTCTGATCAAGTCAACCATTCGCCCCACCATTCCATCAACTCGCGGCGTTTGTCGAGATAGTCGGTACGATTGTATCGCCGGGCTACGGTACTGTTTCCGAAATGCGCAAGTGCGGCTTCGATCAGGTCTCCGTCGAATTTACCCACTTCATGGGCTATCGTGGAAAAGCTGGATCGGAAACCATGTCCCACGACTTCGTAACCCAGACGACCCAGCGCCACGTTAAAAGCCGCTTCGGAAAGTGGTTTGGCATAACTGTTGGGAGAAGGAAAAACATACTTCGACCTGCTCGTAACCGTCCGCACCGCCTCCAACACATCGACCGCCTGTTTCGAGAGCGGCACGCGAAAGTCCACATAGTCGTCGAGATGCTTTTTACGTATCTTCATTTTTGCCTTCGGAATGACAATCAGCTTTTTGTCGAAGTCGATCCATTCCCATTCCATCATGCGGACGTTACCGGGTCGAAGCGCGGTCAACGCCAGCATCTTCAAACCCTCCCGCACGATGAAGCTGCCGGTATAGCCGTCGATGCTCTCGTACAGCTTTTTGAAGGCGTCGGGATCGGTAACGGCTGCATACATTTTGACCCGCTGATCTTCGAAAAGCGTTTTGGCGTCTATGACGGCGACGGGATTGTTTTCGCAATAACCTCGCAATGCCGCCCACTTCATGACGCTTCCGGTCATCTGCAACAGCTTTTTCGCGCTTTCGTAGTTGCCGCGTTCCATGACCGGATGGATGGTCGACAAAATGTCGGCTTTCGTCAGTTCGTCGACAGGTTTGTCGCCGATAAGAGGGTATGCATGATTTATGAAAGCGTTTTTCGTTCGCTTGTAATGGCTCTCACTGATTTTGTCTCTACGTGCTTCGAGATACTTTTCGACCACCTCCATGAAGCTGATTCGATGCTCGTCAGCGACGGAAACGGGGTCGATGCCATCGTACAGCTTTCGCCGATAATCAAGTGCTTTCGCTCGCGCATCCTTCAATCCGATATCGGGATAGACACCCAGCCCCGCCGTTTTCTCTTTACCATCGAAGCGATAGCGAAAGCGCCACCGTTTGCGACCGTTGGGCGACACCTCGATGAAAAGTCCGTCGGCGTTACCGATCTTGACCCGGTACAGCTTTTCTTTTGCTTTCAGCGCCTCGATCTCTTTCACGGTAAGAATTGTCATGCG
>JAOZOG010000370.1 GCA_029933395.1 Sulfurovaceae bacterium
GTAAACCGTTGGAAAATTGAAAATTAACGGATGGATAACACCGTCACATATCCTTCAAACTCAGTGCTACCCTCCCCTTCTCCGCATCGACTTCCAGCACTTCGATTCGTGCGAGATACTGATTGACCGACAATACTTCAAGCGGATGTTTGATGCGTTTCTGGCTCATTTGTGAGATATGGATCAAGCCGTCGTTTTTGAGTCCGATATCGACGAAGGCGCCGAAATCGGTGATGTTGCGCACGACACCGGAAACGATACTCCCCTCTCTCAGCATTGAAATATCAGTCAGATCGTCACGGAAAGGAATGGCGGGCAGCTCCTCTCGGGGGTCGTGGCCCGGTTTGGCCAGCTCTTTGAGGATATCCTGGAGTGTTGCCTCACCGATTCCAAGTGCTTCGGCGGTCGCTTTGCTATCGATCTCTTCTCGCTTCGCTCTCATCTTTTGCAGCTTTTCTGCCGCTTCATAGCTCTCAGGGTGGATGCCGGTATTGTCCAGCAGGCTCTCTCCATCCCGTATCCGGATAAATCCTGCCATCTGCTCGAAAGCTTTGGCGCCCAGCCCTTTTACTTTGAGCAATTCTTTTTTGCTTTTGAAGGGGCCGTTCTGCTCCCTGTATGCCACGATACTTTTGGCCAGTCTGGGCCCTACTCCTGCGACATAGGCGAGCAGGGATGCCGAGGCAGAGTTGACATCGACCCCTACCCGGTTGACCAGATCCTCCACCGTTTCGTGCAGCTTCCTCTCCAGCAACTTCTGGTCGACATCGTGCTGATACTGTCCTATCCCCAGTGATTTGGGGTCGATCTTGACCAGTGCTGCCATCGGGTCACGGACACGCCCGGCGATGGAGATGGCACCCCGTACCGTTACATCGAGATCAGGATACTCTTCAGCTGCTACTTTGGAAGCGGAGTAGACTGAAGCGCCTGCTTCGGAGACGACGGTATATTTGAGCGTGCCGTCCCGTTCTTTGTTGATCTGGGCGAAAAATGCCTGTGTCTCTTTGGAGGCAGTACCATTGCCGATGGCGACACCGTCTATCCTGTATTTTTTCACCAGATCCAGTACGACCTTTCTGGAGCCCTCAAAATCACTTCGGGGAGGTGCCGGGAAGATCAGCGCATCTTCGAGATAGCTGCCGTTCTCATCCAGTACGACGAGTTTGCATCCCGTCTTGTATGCCGGGTCAGCGCCGAGCAGCACTTTTCCCGTAACAGGTGGCGTCATCAACAGTTGGCTGAGATTTTTGCCGAAAGTAGCGATGGCTGCCCGATCCGACCGCTCTTTGAGCAGGGCAAATGCTTCCCGTTCGATAGAGGGAAAGAGAAGGCGTTTGAAACCGTCTTTGTAGGCGTCGTAGAGCAATGAGCTGGAACTTCCCATAGAGTCTCTGATTTTATAGCGTTTGAGTGTGCCGAGATAACGCTCTGTATCGATAGTGATCTTGACCGAGAGATGCTTCTCCCTCTCT
The DNA here is from genome assembly GCA_029933395.1 of Sulfurovaceae bacterium. GTDB lineage: Bacteria > Campylobacterota > Campylobacteria > Campylobacterales > Sulfurovaceae > SZUA-451. The sequence goes on from JAOZOG010000370.1 coordinate 1,476, forward strand.
CCTCGTTTGATAGCGAGATAGCGGTGGGAGGGGACGAAGCTCACTCTCTCTTTTTGGTTTTCATAGTTTTTGTAAACCCCCTGCCTGTCGAACGCTTTGCCTGCTTTGACCTCTATGGTTCCGTGTTTGAGCGTCATCTCTCTGAGAATACTGCGCTCTTTGGGTGAGTCGGAGAAGCGTTCGGCGATGATATCCTGTGCGCCTTTGATCGCATCTTCTGCGGTTTTGACATCCCCTCTGATGAATGCTTTGGCTTTGGCTCTGAATGCCTCCCTGCTCAGTTTGGCCGACTGCAGAATATTCGCCAGAGGCTCCAGGCCATTTTTGATGGCGGTGGCGGCTCTGGTATGCTTCTTCTCTTTGTAGGGACGATAGAGGTCCTCCAGTACGGTGACCGTTTCGGCACTCTCTACGGCAGCCTGAAGCTGTGTGGTCAAGAGGCCCCTCTCACTCAGAAGGTGGACGATCTCCTCTTTCCTCTCTAACAGCCGTCTGGCACTGAGATAGGATTCATAAAAATCACGCAACAGATCGTCACTTGCCCCGCCTGTCATCTCTTTACGGTAGCGTGCGATGAAAGGGATGGTAGCACCCTCATCGAGGAGCTTGAGAATATTGGCGATAGATTTGGGTTCAAGGGGTGTTTTTTTGGTGAGAATCTGGATGAGAGTCTGGGTCATTGGGTGTGCTGCTTTTTATTTTTTTGGCATTATAGCGAAGTAGCGCTCGCATCACTCTCTG
>JAOZOG010000371.1 GCA_029933395.1 Sulfurovaceae bacterium
GGGTTGTCAGGGTTATCAGGGTTATCAGGATTCTGTGGAATGGAGAGACAATCACACTGGGTACCCAATGTGCCATTATTGCTGATGGTATCACAGGAGCACTCCGGGAAATTGCACGTCATAGTGAAGTCCAAATCGTCTGAACACAGGTAGTCTGAATTATTCTGATCATCGGTAATGATTTTGCAATAATTATAATTGCTCTGATTGCAGTCGAAGGTTACAGGTTCCGGTTTGCAGTTGCAGACACCTATGCATTCGGTATTGGAACTGTTGAGATCATCCCAATCGATACTGTCACAGTATGTTGTGCAGTTGATATCGCTACAATTAGTATCCGATGTATTGCTGTCGTTCATATCTGCATCGCAATAGACATTGACATCTTCGCAGCCCAGAAAAAACAGTAGAGCGAATGCAGTAAATACATATTTCAAATAATTCATTTTTGGGTACACTTCTTTGTTTGATTTTGAGTTTTTTATTGTATCCAAAAAACGCTAAAGAGCGACTCAGGTGGATAAAATGCAGCTTGAAGAAGTCCAAAAATTGTACCCTATGGACTCGAAAAAAAGTGGCGATTATCCGCGTATGTAACCCACCAGAACAATGTTGACATAATGCAGCAGGATAGCAAAGCCCACTATCGACAGCAGAAAATAGAGAGACTTTCTGGTCTTGACCATCTCCCAGAACTTTTCTGCCCCTACAGCACGCACGGTAAAGATGAAGAGCACCCATCCCCCGATACTGCCCGCCAGTGCCAGTCCCTGGGCACCGAAGGGTTTCATCAGGGAGAGGGAAGCGATGATGTTGGCGATGAGAGAGTAGGTGGCGATCCTGGCGGCATCAGCCTGCCGATGTGAGGCATAGAGAAAGAGGGAGAAGAGCTTGGCGAGGCCGAAGGGCAGCAGCCCGATCATATACATCATCAGGACGCCGACTGTCTCCTGTGTACTGTGTTCGGTGAAGTTGCCCCGTTCGAAGAGCAGCCAGACGACCGGTTCCGCCAGAACGATTCCACCTACGGTAGCCAGACCCAGCAAAAAGGCGAGCAGCCAAAATGCTTTACTGAGATTGCTGTAAGCCTCTTTCTCTTGCTTGTTTTTCAGTGCTTTGGAGATGGAGGGGAAGAGGGCGGTTGCTGTGGCGATAGCGAAGAGTGCCAGGGGAAGCTGAAAGACCCGGTTGGCATAGAAGAGGTAGGAGATCGATCCGGCGGCCAGGAAGGAGGCCAGCCATGTGTCGATGAAGGCATTGATCTGTGCTGTGGAGTTGCCCCAGATCGCAGGGATGAAGAGCCGGGTAAACTCCTTCTCCTCTGCTTTGATATCTTTCTTTTTGCGATACTTCCATCCCCCGATCAGGATACGGTGAAGTCTTTTGTAGTGCAGCGTGATGAGGTGTGCGACGACTTGAAGCGCCCCCCCGACCAATACAGCGATACTGACAGCGTAAGCAATCTTTTTTGGGTCCTGATGCATATAGAGCAGTAGAGCGCCGATCATCGAGAGATTGAGCAGTGCAGTCGAGAGCGCGGTAGTCGCGAAGTGCTCCTTGTACTGCAGAAGTGTCGCAAGAAATGTCACAATGAAGATGAGGTCGAGATACCAGAAGTTGATCGCAGTGAGCGGTGCCGCTTCGCGCACCATCTCTTCGCTCCAACCAATCGCCATCAGCTTGGTCGCTACCTCCGGGAAAAGATTGATGACCAGTGTACCCAGCACGATAAAGAGCAAAAAGCGCAGAAAAATCGCTGTAGCGAAAACCCCCTTGTGTCTGGAGGCGACGAAGGAGGGCATGAATGCCTGGGTGAAAGCCCCCTCTGCAAAGATACGACGGAAGAGGTTGGGGAGTTTGAAGGCGACGAAGAACATATCACTGTAGATCGAAGCGCCCAGAGCCGAGGCCATCAGTACATCACGAAAAAGGCCGGTGATCCGGGAAAAAAGAATGCCAAAGCTATTGGTAAAAATGGATTTAAGTTTCATAATAAAGTGCGATTCCGGCTATTTTTTGGACAAATTATATCGGTTTATGGTTGATGAGGTGATGAAGAGGGTATGAAATTGTGGAGCGGAAGACGGGGGTCGAACCCGCGACCCCGACCTTGGCAAGGTCGTGCTCTACCACTGAGCTACTTCCGCATTGTTATTTAAAGTAATGGAGCGGGAAACGAGACTCGAACTCGCGACCCTCAGCTTGGAAGGCTGAC
>JAOZOG010000372.1 GCA_029933395.1 Sulfurovaceae bacterium
TAGGACCAGAGTGTCGTCGTCAGGAAACCAGCAGCAAAAAGTCCTATCAGGCCAAGATAGAAGTCGAACTGCAGTTGGGACCAGAGAATGATGCCTGCTCCCTCGAGAATGAAAAACCAGTGGAGGGTGTTTTTGTGTACGATTCTGCTGATAAAGAAGGGGCCCATTGTCAGGGCAATTGCCCGCGTGGCATTCATCCATCCGATCGCAAGTGGCACGGCGATAATCTCTTTGTAGCGAAAGTCCGCCAACAGTGTGACCAGCGCATCGAACGAGGTGAGGCCCAGCGTCGCATGGAGAAGTATGAGATGGATAATTTTTTTCCTGGAGAGCAGGTAGCTGAATCCCTCCTTGAGCATGATCCAGCTGCTGTCACGGTGGATTGTTTCATCGGCAGCGAGCTGAAGCCCCAGGAGAATCATCAAGGCCGCTCCATAGAGCAGTGCATCGATCAAAAATGCCATATCGAAGCCCATATAGAAAGTAGCCAATCCCCCAACGGCCATCCCCGAGGCATAGCAGAGTGACCAGATGATCGAGTGGATTTCATTGGTATTTTTGAGCATTTGACCCTTGATGATTTTGGGGAAGAGGGACATCTCTGCCGAAAAAAGCATCGAGGCTGCCGAGGATCGGATAAAAATCAGAATCATCAATATCCAGACAGATTCCAGTGAATCGATCAGAATAAATGAGAGTGTCATCAAAATTTCGACTGCCAAAAGGGTTGTCATCAGTTTCTTGAAAGGGATGCGATCAATCACGATACCGATCACAGGGGCCAAAATCACAGCCGGAAACATACTCATCGCAGCGACAAGTGCGATCGTGACTTCATCCGCACCATAGGCAACCAGCATCGAGAAGATCGCAACCTGCGAAAACCAGGTACCAAAGTAGGAGATGAGCTGAATCAGGGAGAGTCGGGCGATGACGGGATGCTTGAGGGTATCGAGGTAGGTCATTGGTCGGAGTGGAGCCATGTGGCGCTACGGGGGTGTAAATCTATGTATACTTGGCTCGAACAAATTCGAGCGTTCTTCTGGCAGTGTGTACCGAAAAACATTCAGACATTGCTCTCGTCAGTCATCGAGTAGGGGATCTGCTTTCGTTCCAATTCATCGATATACATCTGTATCGCTTTTTGGGCCAGTATGTCATCGTGAGACGCGACGGAGATGGAGACGCGCCATCCGTCACTGTAGAGCTTGGGGAGAGAAGAGAATTCTACCCCTTCGGGCATCTGCTTCATTACATCGATCAGCTCATTCTCTTTGCAGAGTGCGGTGAGGGTGTAGCGGTGATAGGGATGCGTGTGCGGAAAGAGCTTTCGCAGAATCTCTTCAACCATTGGATGGCTCATTTCTGGAAAACCCGGCATAAAGAAGTAGCGTTCATCCAGAGAGAAGGCCGGCATTTTATTGACAGGATTGTCGATGAGTCTGGCACCTTTGGGGAGGTCAGCCATATGAATAGGGTGCGGATAGGCATTTTCGCCCAATCTCTCTTCTATAATCGCTTTGGCTTCGGGATGGGTATGGAGCTCCCCGTCTCTCAGTGCGATAGCGGCACACTTGCGGGTATAGTCATCCGGTGTCGAACCGATACCGCCAAAACTGAAAATAAGTGCATTGGGTTGGGATGCGAGAAATTTAAGTGTCTGCACGATCAATGCAGGGTCATCTTCGATAGTCAGAGATCCGGAGAGTTTGAGTCCATACGATCCCAACGTTTTAGTCATAAAATCGAAATGTTTGTCGATCCTTCGGCGGTTGAGGATTTCGGTGCCGATAATAAGGGCGAAGATTTTTGGGTCGGACATAGTAATTTGCCTTTTGAATGAGGTGTATATTAGACGATGACACAAGAGTAAATCAGACTATCTGCTATCAGTGTGTCAGGTAACCATCCATATATTCTGATTTGTATCCGTAGCCATATCTGCCGCTGAAATCAACACCATTGAGTACAATACCCAGATTGATTTCACTGACTTCGTTAAGCCGATTGATCTCTTTGATATACTCTTTGACGGACATATTGGCCCGGATAACAAAGAGTGTGATATCTGACAGATAGATGATCTTGGTCGCATCTGAAACCAGTCCGATAGGCGGTGTATCCAGTAAGATATAATCATATTTTTGTGATAGCTTTTCGATAATCGACTCAAGAATTATTGACATAATAAGCCCAGTCGGGTTGGATGTCCTT
>JAOZOG010000373.1 GCA_029933395.1 Sulfurovaceae bacterium
ATGGGATACAATACGACAACGTGTTCGTCGATGGCATCCAGGTCATAGGGGGAACCACTCAAGAATTGGGTGTAGCGAATGCTCTACCAGAAACACAACCGACAGGAGGAAATAATGGCGACTAAAAGACCGGAGTTTATCACACTGCTCCGAACGATACGGGATGAGTATTATCCCGATATGGAAAACTGGTATCAGGATGTGCTCATCAAGCACTCACAGGTTGTGACGCTTCATGGAGAGGTTGTCACGATGCACGACGAAGTCGAGCAGGTATGGAGCAACATTCGGGAGATTACGGTCAAGAAGCCCGTGACTTCCGTTCCGAACAAACCGGACGGTTCTCCGGGTGATCCGGATGTCAATTACGATCCGATCAACAATGAATTCAGTTTCGAGATTCCTGTCGGAGCCAAAGGCGACAGTATGGATATCGATTATGCGGTCGATACGATCGCGGACAGGGACAACCTTACAGGAGTCCTCGAAGGCGAAATCTGCTATGTCGACGAGACGCAGATGATCTATGTCATGAAGTCGGACGGAACATGGTCTGCAGGACTGGTTCTGACTCCAGCATCGACGTTCATCTCGCTGACGGATACGCCGATAGAATATACCGGAGCCAGCGGCAAGATTCCGACTGTCGATTCGAGCGAGTCGCAGTTGATCTTCTCCGGGCCTGAAGAGCTCGGAATCGTAGGCTTCAACTACGTGGACAACCCGAGATTCGACAATCCGGATTACGGCATCGATTTCATAATCCGTTCCATCTTCGGTTCGGACAGAGGCGGATATGCAGGGTTTACGACCTTCACTGGTTCCCCGACGCTGAACACAGGAGATGTCACGTTCGACGGAACCAACGATATGACCAATCCGAACGCAAGCATTTCCGGGCGCTCCGGTCTGTCGATCCACTTCACGCTCAATGCGGTTTCCGCAGGCGATCTTATCGATGCGGACGGAATGGGTCTGCGGATCAATGCGTCGAACAGGTTCGAGGTGTGGGGCATGAACAACGGCGTAGAGAGCCAGATCACGCTTGCGGCACTCGATCTCGCCACGGCTACGGAGTATCTGCTGTTCGGCGACGAGACAGGCATCACCTGTTTCGACCTGACGAACAACACCGTGAGCACCCAGATTGGTTCCATCACGGTTACGGAGGATTCGTACGGGCCCGGAATGACGATCGGTACCGGAATAGCCATGTCGGTAATGGATGCGTATGTCTATGACAGAACCGAATACCAATGGACGGACGGTGTTCCGATGCGTCTCGCACAGGGCCGGTACAAGTATGCGGCCGGTGCGGACATCGAAGTCTATCCCACCGATCCGTCTTTGTTCGGAGTGACCGATGCACAGCTCGTATTCAGCAGAGACCCCGGGAATCTGACCGAAGGTTATACCGACATTCGTATCGGAGGGTGTGGTGATTTCAGCGGAAAAACCCTTACCTATTCGTTTGCCGCACTGTCCATCGGAACGGCTCCGATCGTTACGCTACAGCTCGTCAACGACACTGCCAGCACCAGTGGTTCCACGAGATACTACATCCAAGATGTCACGCAGTTCGAAATCACGAGCGGATTGAAGGAATACACGATCACGTTCGATGCCGATACGCTGGATGCCGATCTGTACAAAGAGATCGGTCACGGAGCGTATATGCGCATAGTGTTCCCGAACGCCAGCGATTTCTATGTCGTTTCAGGGCATCCGAAGCTGGAGCTCGGAAACGTGCAGACACCGTTCACTCCGCAGGTCAAATCGCCGTCGTGGGGACAGATCGAGGCAATCATCGCAGGGTCTATCGGAAACATCGAAATCGATCCGTCGCAGATCGTTCCGCAGGGCAGTGGCTCCACTCTCGATGCGGACAAGCTCGACGGCTACGAAGCGAGCGCTCTCCCGGTGAGCGGACCGGTACAGGCGGAGCTGAATGATTTGAGTTCGAGAATCAGTTCGAACGATACCGATATTTCCGGTCTCGATTCGAGAGTCTCGACGAACGAAACCGATATCAGCAGTCTGCAGGGAAGAATGGGAAATGCCGAATCCGACATCAACACTCTCGAAGGACAGATGACGGACGTTATCAACGAACTGGGCCAAAAGGTCACTGGTTCCTGGACATGGGATGGAACCACTCTGGCCATCACCATTCCGTAAGGAGGCGACATGCCAATAACAATCAACGGACAGGC
>JAOZOG010000084.1:0-2975 GCA_029933395.1 Sulfurovaceae bacterium
GCAAATATATAAATCTTTAATGCGGGCACTTGTTGACATAAAGCCGAGTAAGTAGTAAAATCAGGAAAATACACTTCCAAAGGAGCCAAAATGGGAACCTATACAGACAAACTTACAGAGATCAAAGAGTTGATCGGCAGACTTCAAAAGGAGATGCCACATGAAATATCGGCTTTTCACGGTTTTATGGGCGCTGTCGAGAAACCGGGCGCAATAGGCGGTAAGGAGAAAGAGCTGATCAATGTCGCACTGGCTGTAGCGGCACAGTGCGAATGGTGCATTGCACTGCATGTCAAAGGCGCCCTCGACGGAGGTGCATCAAAAGCAGAGGTACTGGAGGCAGCTATGCAGGCGGTATTGATGCATGGAGGTCCGGCTCTGATGTATATGACGCCGGTAGAAAAAGCCCTCGATGAGTTTGGGGCGGAGTAGGATGAACAAACTGTTGGCCGAAGATATCTACTATCTGATGGTTTTGGGGCGGGCATTCGAGTATGCGGCGAAGGAGCACTACCTTCAGGGTGAAATCTCAGGATTTTTGCATCTCGATATCGGGCAGGAGGCCTTCAGTGTCGCTGCCGTCAAAGCATTTGCCAAGGGCGATATCTTCTCTACCTACCGGGAGCATGTGATTGCCATCGCACGCGGGATCGAACCCGGGGCGGTGATGGCGGAGCTGTTTGGGAAAAGTACAGGCATCAGCAAAGGCAAGGGCGGCTCGATGCACCTGACAGACCTCTCCCGCTTCTTCTACGGAGGTGATGCGATTGTCGGGGGACAGATCCCCACAGCAGTCGGGTGCGCCTATGCCAGAAAATACCAGGGACGCGAAGATGGCGTGATGGTGGTTTTCGGTGACGGTGCGACAAATGGGGGAGCGTTTTTCGAATCCCTCAATATTGCGAGCGCCCAGAAGCTGCCGCTGCTTTTCCTTTGCGAAAACAACCAGTACGCGATCGGCACGAAGATCACCCGTGTCGCGCCTTTTTTGCATCAGGCGAAAAAAGCGGAACCCTATATGCCGGTCTACGAAGTCGATGGGATGGATGCGACTGCCGTCTATGCCGTGGTCAAAGAGGCGCAGAGCCGTATCCAGCAGGGGCACGGGCCGATCTTTGTCGAAGCGATGACCTGCCGCTACGAGGGACACTCCATCAGTGATGCCAACAGCTACCGAAGCGCACAGGAGATGAAACTCTGCAAAGAGAAAGACCCCATCGAGCGGATGAAAAAAGAGCTGCTCGAGTCATGGATGGCGGAGCCGCAGCTACTCGCATCACTGGAGAAGCGGGCGCAGGAGACAGTCGATCAAGCCGTTGCTTTCGCTACCCAAAGCCCGGAACCCAAACCCGAAGAGCTCTATACCGATATTTTCTGCAAGGAGTGTGCCAATGTTGTATCGTGAAGCACTGAACAGGGCGATCGATGAAGTGATGGCCTCCGATGAGAGTGTGGTAGTACTGGGTGAAGATGTCGGACTTTATGGCGGAAGCTACCGCGTGACAGAGGGGCTGGTCGCCAAATATGGAGAGGAACGGCTCATCGATACACCGATTGCAGAGCTGAGTATCGTGGGCAATGCGATGGGAATGGCGATCGGCGGTTTGCGGCCGGTGGCAGAGATCATGACGGCCAACTTCTCGCTTCTGGCCTTCGACCAGATCATCAATCACCTGGCAAAATTCCGCTATATGAGTGCAGGGAAGACGGCGATACCTGTCGTCGTCCGCTTCCCTCAGGGAGTCAGCCGACAGCTGGCGGCACAGCACAGCGAAAGCTATGAGCAGATGCTCAGCGCCGTCCCCGGCCTGATGGTTCTGGCAGTCAACGATGTCAACTATGCCTATCATGCACTCAAAAAAGCGATCCTGATGGACGACCCCGTCATCTTCATCGAGCATGAGCTGCTCTACAACAAAGAGGGGGAGGTCGATTTCGATGCGGATCTCGATCCCTTCAAGGCACGCATCGCCAAAACCGGCGAGAAGATCACCATCGTCAGCTACCTGAAGATGGTCGATGACGTGATGGAGGCTCTGCCGGAGATCGAAGAGAAACTCAACTGCAGCTGCGAAGTGATCGATCTCTGCTCGCTCAACCCCATCGACCACGACACCCTCGCAGAATCATTGAAAAAAACCGGCCGTCTGGTCGTCGTCGAAGAGGACCACAAAACCGGCGGGTACGGTACACAGATCGTCAGCTGGGCAGCCGAAGAGCTCTTCTATGCCCTCGATGCGCCGCCGCTGCGTATCGCCGGGGAAGATGTCCCGATCCCCTACAACCGCACACTGGAACTCGCCTCTATCCCGACACCGGATAAAATCGCCGAACGCGTCATCAGATGGGGGAAAAACAATGGCCTATGAGATCGTCATGCCGCAACTCTCCGACTCGATGACGGAGGGGAAGCTGGTCAGCTGGAAAGTCAAGCCGGGTGACAGTGTCAAATCCGGTGATGTCATCGCAGAAGTCGAGAGCGACAAAGCCGTCATCGAAGTCCAAAGCTTCAAAAACGGCATCATCAAAACCCTCGCACTCAAAGAGGGCGACACCGTCCCCGTCGGCAGCACGATCGCCGTCATCGAAACAGATACCTCCACCCCAACCCAAACATCTGAAGCAAAAGAGGCCGTAACCAAAGAGAGTCCAAAACAAAATAAAATCATACCACCCAAAACACCAACCTCGGAACCCGGAACACGGAACACGGAACCCAAAGAAAAAAACAACATCATCGACGACCTCTTCAACATAAAAGATGAATCACTTAACACGCAACACGTAACACGTAACACTGGCGAAGCCCTCGCTTCGCCAAAAGCCAAAGCCCTTGCCGCCCGATACGGCATCGATATCGAAGCACTGCAAAAAGAGGGCAAGCTGCCGACACCCGCTCACAGCACCGAGCTCCTGAACTATTGGCAGCGGCACTACTTCACGGCAAAAGCTCTGGAGTTGATCGATCGCTACCA
>JAOZOG010000084.1:3075-8596 GCA_029933395.1 Sulfurovaceae bacterium
TTCAAGTCTGGCCAAATGCTTCAGTTTCCGTCGCGATGGCAGACGGGGAGGCACTCTATATGCCGGTCTTCAGAGAAATCAACCGCAAAGAGGTCGAGCATATCGCAGAGGAGATGCACGCACTCAAAGCCGCCGTCAAAAAAGGTGCCGTGACGCTGGAGCAGATGAGAGGGTCGACCTTTGGCCTCTCCAATCTCGGAATGACAGGCATCGAGCGTTTCGATGCGATGATCAACGGTAAAGATTGCGGCATTGCAGCGATCGGCAGCACGATCAACGACAAAATCGCCGTGACACTTACGATCGATCACCGCATCGTCAACGGCTACCAGGCGGCAGCGTTTATGCAGACACTTAAATCTCTGGCAGCCGATCCTCTCTTTTTCAAGGAGCAGCTATGAATTATGACTACGATATCCTCTTCCTCGGAGGCGGACTCAACTATGCCGGAGCGATTATCGCTTCCAGGGCGGGATTGAAGACGGCGCTGGTGGAGAAGAATATGGCACACCTGGGCGGCACCTGCCTCCATAACGGCTGTATCCCCTCCAAGATGTACCTGCAGGCTGCCGAAACGATTCGGGCCGGCAGGGCAGCACACTTCAACGGCGGACTCTCTCTGGATATGGCGAAACTCGATGACGAAAAAGAGGCGATGCTTGCCGGAGCGACCAAAGCGATCACCGGACAGTGCAGCAAAGTCGACCTGATCGACGGTGAAGGCCGGCTGACGGCCGCACATACCATCGAAGTCGCGGAGCGAAGTATCACGGCGGAATATATCGTGATCGGAACCGGTGCAAGCCCGATGGTTCCGGAAGGTATTGCCTATGACGGAGAAGCGATCATCAGCAGTGACGAGGTGCTCAATATGCGCACGCTGCCTGAGAAGATCGCCGTGTATGGTGACGGTGCGATCGGACTGGAGATGGCGAGCTTCTTTGCGGCTGCCGGTGTGGAGACAGAACTGATCTGGCGGCACGACAGACTGCTGCGCAATGCCCACTCGATGATTTCACAAAATATCAAATCCCAGCTGGAAGCACTGGGGATTACGCTGCGCCCCGACCAAACGATCAAAACGGCGAAAACAACCAAACGGGGTGTCCATATCCGCTTTGGCGATGACAGCGAACACTATCTGCCGACACTCCTGGTCGCTACAGGTCGCCGGGCCAATACCGATGCTGTTCAAACCGATGCCATCACGATCGGCAAAAAAGGGATCGAAACAGACGCTCATTTCGAAACGACACTGGAAAAGCACTATGCCATCGGTGACTGCAACGGCAAGATCCAGCTCGCCCACGCCGCCAGGGCCGAAGTGCTCTATGTCGTACGGCGGATACTGGGCAAAAATCCCGACAGGATCGATATGGACAGAATCGTCAAATTTATCCACACCCTCCCCTGCAGCTATGCACAGGTTGGGAAAATCGGTTCGACGATGACAAAAGAGGGCAAGCGCTACCATGAAAGTGTTGTTCCGCTCAAGGGACTGCCTTTTGCCCATAGCCATGATGCGGACCTGGGCGTGATGGTCGTCTATAGTGATGAAGAGGATTTCATTGTTGGCGGAGAGATCTTTGCACCCAATGCCGAAGAGCTGATCGCTGTCGTCGCGATGGCGATTGCCGGAGAGATGGATGCAGCCCTTGCCAAACATACCATTTTGGCGCACCCCACATTCAGCGAGAGCCTGGAGAAGAGTTTCCTGAGGTTGTAAACCGGAGAATGTCTCCATAGTTTCGCTATAATCGGAGATGTTGAACAATGAAAACTTAAGGGCACCTCTAATAATAGGTGATATCCACAACATCTCCAGCTTGTTCTTAGGCTAGGCACTCACTTGAAGGACTAGCTGTAGCTAATTCGAAAGTGAGTAACGACGCATAAGGACAAGCTGGAGATGCCCGAAGGGTGGACAATAAAAGCACAATCTTTCACAAGATACTTACTTCATCTTAGCTATGGCTAGGATTTGAAAGCCTCTTGCAAAACCTTGCACTTTTATTGTCCATTGTGGGTATTACCTATTATTAGAGGTGCCCTTAACCTCATTCGTTATGAGCAAAGTCGAAGATGTGTAGCGTGGGCATTCCTGCCCACGCTACCTCATAAAGCACAAAGAGAAAAAGATGGGAAGTGAAATAGGCAGAACCAGTTTTAAAGAAGAGGAGTGGCCCAGATTTTCCCATAATCTCTCAGCCGAAATGCAACTCCTGGAGGAGAAGATAGTATCCGGAAGCTACTCATCCAGGGCGCCGGTGGGCGGCTTCGAGATAGAGGGGTGGCTGATAGACGAGCAGATGCGGCCCGCTCCGGCCAATACCGAATTTCTGGAACGCTTCGATAGCGAATTGGCAACATCAGAACTGGCCAAATTCAATTTTGAACTCAACAACACCCCCCATCGACTCTGCGATGACGCCTTTGCCAAATTTGCCAAAGAGATGCGCACGACTTGCAAAAAAGCCAATGCCGTGGCTGAAGCGATGGGGATACGGGCACTCATTATGGGGATACTCCCCACACTGAAACCGACAGATTTCTGCCTCGAAAATATGTCGGAGATGAAGCGATATCACGCCCTCAATGAGCAGGTACTCAAAGAGCGCGGCGGCAGGCCTGTGCAGCTGGATATCTCCGGCGAAAAGAGCAGATTGCAGCTCCAGCATGACTCTGTGATGCTGGAGTCGGCCGCAACATCCTTTCAGATCCACACGCAGGTTCCTTTCGAAAGAGCCCACCACTACTACAATGCCTCGATATTGGCATCGGCTGCTACCGTCGCTGTTTCGGCCAACTCTCCTTTGCTTTTCGGCAAAGCACTCTGGCATGAGACACGTATCCCGCTCTTCGAACAGTCGGTCGACACAGGCGAAGGACGCAAACGCGTCTCCTTTGGCAGCAGTTTTGCAAACGAGAGTATCCTGGAGTGCTTCACCGAAAACATGGAGGTCTACGATGTACTCCTGCCGGTCTTTTTTGAAGGGGGAAGAGAGCGCTTCGAGCACCTCAGGCTGCACAACGGCACGATCTGGCGCTGGAACCGCCCCCTGATCGGCTTCGACAGTGACGGAACGGTACACTTCCGTATCGAACACCGGGTGATGCCCTCTGGCCCCTCCCTGATCGATATGTTGGCCAATGCCGCCTTTTATTACGGTGTCGCAACAGTGCTGGCAGGGCAGTGCGCCGAGGGAGACTTCGCCGCCGATTTCTCCACTGCGCAAAACAACTTTTATCTCGCAGCCCGCTACGGACTGGAGAGTGAAATCCTCTGGGAGGGAAAAAGCAGGGCAATCAAAGACTTGATCCTGGACTCCCTTCTGCCGATGGCAGAAGAGGGACTGCAGCAGCTCGGAATCGACAAGAGTGACGGCGAGAAGTATCTCAGCATCATTCGGGAACGTGTCGCAAGCGGACAAAACGGTGCAACCTGGCAGTTGGCCTATGTCCAAAAATATGGAGAAGATATGCAGAGGCTCACCGAGGCATACTGGGAGCATCAACAGACGGGAAAAGCCGTACACCAATGGGAGGTCAAATGATACCACTAATCGAAATCAACGAGGTGCCAAAAGGCTTGCTGGAGATAGAGAGCGCTCGGGATCTGCACACCATACTGCCCCACCCGACGCTGCTGACGCTGGAGGGACACCGTCCGCAGCCGCTTTTTGTCACGGTACTGCTGCATGGCAATGAAGACACGGGGCTCTTCGCTGTTCAGAAGATTCTCCAAAAATATCGCGGCCTCCGGCTTCCGCGCTCGCTCATTGTCTTTTTCGGCAATATCGACGCTGCGAGAGAGGAGCTGAGACGTCTCGACGGCCAACCCGATTACAACCGCGTCTGGCCGGGTGGTGAAGCGCAGGAGAGCGATGAAGCGGATCTGATACGCAGAGTGATGGAGCGTGTAACCGCACAACCGCTCTTTGCCAGTATCGATATCCACAACAACACCGGGAAAAACCCGCATTACGGCTGCATCAACCGCCTGGATGCCGATTTCCTCTATCTCGCCTCCCTCTTTGCGCGCACCATCGTCTATTTCGAAACACCCAAAGGCGTACAATCCCTGGCACTTGCACCCTACTGTCCCGCCGTGACGATCGAGTGTGGCAAACCGCACCTTCCCTACGGGATCGAAGAGGCTGCCCGATTCGTCGACACACTGCTGCATCTCGCAAAGTTTCCGCACCATCTGCAGCACAAAGATACCGATGTCTACCATACTGCCCTGCGCATCACGATTCCCGAAGCATTCTCCTTCAGCTTCAACGACAAAGAGGCTGATCTGCACCTGCTGTCCGAGCTGGAGGAGAGCAACTTCAGCGAACTCCCTGCCGGTACACGCTTTGCCACCGTCAAACCGGATTCAAATGCCCGTTTTGCTGCCTACGATGACGATGGAGATGATCGTTTCGATGACTATTTCTTCATAGAAAATAACGAAATACGACTCAAAAAACCGATGATGCCTTCGATGATCACACTGGACGAACGTGTCATCCGGCAGGATTGCTTCTGTTATCTGATGGAGCGAATCGAGATTCCGAAATAGCGCCCGCTACGAAAGCACTTCTACTTTTACATTTGAACGCGGGACTATTTTCAGAAAGTCCCTGTCAAAGGTTATCAGCTTTTTACATCTATATTTTTCTGCAAGATAGAGGTGGATGATGTCGTTGATACTCTTGCAGCTACTGTTTTCACAACAGCTGTTTACAGCCAGACGCAGGGTGCCATAGTCATACTCGACAGCCACGAAGTCAAAATAGAAATCACTGTCTCTTTTGATGATTTCACTCTCCACGCCCAGCTTCGCGAGAGTGAAGACAAACTCCTGCAACACCAGTGTCGAGAGAACAAGGCGCTTCTGCTTTATCAGCTTTTCGATAAGTTTGAGCGATTTTTCTTTTTTCTCTTCACTCTGCACCACACTGGCATAGATGAGAACATTGGTGTCAAGATAGACCATTGCTCATCTCGTTCATAACGGCATCTATGTCAATATCTCTATCGATAGAGATATCTCTTTTTCTGAGCTCGTCGATATAGCTGCTGTCACTTTCTCGTGGCAGATGAAGATCGAAGGGCATCCCTTTTTTCAGCCTGACTTTGTTTAGAAATATATTGATAGCATCAGAAACTGTCAAGTTGTATTTTTTGAATATCTCTTTTGCCTCATCCCAAGCCTGCGGATCTACTTTGATGGAGGTCTGTTTTCTTGCCTGCATCGGCTACTCCTCTTATGGCAATGTGAAATATTATACTTCATATGAATTATAAAGTCAAGGTTTCTTCATTTTACATAGCAATAGACAAATACATCAGGAAAATACCCCCGAAACAAGAATATAATAACAAAAGCTTGCACTCTATAGTAAGATCTCCAGCATACAAAAAATAGGAACCAACCCAATGAAAGAGAAGAAAAGCCTCGGAATCATCGAACTGATCGCCATCGCAGTCGGCGGTATGGTCGGTGGCGGGATCTTTACTATTCTGGGTATCT
>JAOZOG010000085.1 GCA_029933395.1 Sulfurovaceae bacterium
GATCAATTCTCGGGCCAGAAGCATAGTCATCCCATCATCAGGATATTTCACCAGTGCCGTCGAGCCATACAGACCCTTCATCTCTTCACTCTTGGTGGAGATCCTCACAATGGGCCGTTCGATACTCAGCAATGCGTTGAACTCCTGTGTCACCATCATCATATGCTCATTGAGCGCTTTGGCATCTGCGATCAGCAGGATGCTCTCCTGCAGTGACATTCCCGACAGTGGTTTGAAGAATTTCCGATAGCCGTTGGGTGTCTTCATCAGGACACTTTTACCTTTGGCGATGGCTCTGGCACTCACTTCAAAAAGTTTGCGATAGCTCCCCTTGTCATTGGCATAGCGCTCGGATTTGCCATCATTCATCTTGACAGTGATTCCGCACTCTATACAGGAGATGAGCGGATAATTCTTGCGCAATGGATTGCTTACCAGCTCCTGCTGACACTTCTCGCACGGTATCAGAAACTTCATTGTGGAGTTCTCTCTGCGGTAAGGATACCCCGTCACAAAGGGATGCTGGGAACCGCAAAAGTTACAGGAGGTAAAAGGGTAATAGTAGCGGGAGGAACTCACATCGAACATCTCCTTCTGGCAGCTGGGACAGAGTGAAATATTCAGTGGGGTTTTAATCTTTTTTCTCACATCCGATTTCGGTTTGGTATCCGAAAAATAGTGCCTGCTTTTTCCCAGAAACAGAGAGGCGGGCAGATGCTCACCGAGTCCAAGCAGAAACGACTCTGTTTGCTCATTGTCTCTGTCAAAAACCAGTGCAACGACTTCGCTGTTCTGAACAACTTCCATTTCGATACCAAAAGAGTCTGCATATGCTTCGATAATCTCTGCAATATAGTGCTTGTTGGTCGAAAATACTATCTCAAAGATAAAATACATTGATTTCCTTGCTGTTTGGGTAGATTTCAGGATGGATCTTTATTCACTCTGCAACCGAAAGCCAGAAAACAGAAAAATGCAATTTAAGGAGGATGCATATTTTGTTTTTGGATAAAAAAATTCTCTTTCCGGTTCCGGCTGGAGACTGAACAACTAGGCCATTCTTTGCGTCACAGGATTGGCACAGGCCTTGATAACGTTTGCAAACGAGACGGCTCTCATTTTTGGTTTCAACACAACACCCTCATCTGCAAGTACCTGGAGTGTTTCATTCAGGAGATCGGGCATTCTTTTCAGAATGGTGTCGGTCAATCCGTTGCGGACATCGACAATATCTTCAGGAATCATCGTAATCAGCTCCACCTCTCCCATCGATTCGTGAAACGAGCAGATTTCGAGCATCATCGTCAACTCCACTTCATTCGCAGTCTGACGCGTACTTCCCATCGCCATCATCTCTTCACCACTATAGCGTGAAATGGTGCCCGCTTCTCCCTCTTTGGAGTTCGTGCCGACAACGATAATCTTGTCGTACTCCTGATAATATGTCATCAAAGAAAATCCCAACAATCCACCATCCACGATGGTAAGATTTTCAGGAATCTCGTAATTTGCCTCCAGATAGTGGGCAAGGTATGTCCCCAAGCCCTCATCATGGAACATAATGTTCCCCATCCCGATCAATGCAATACTGCGCTGCTCCACTCTCATTTATAAAAAAGCTTACGCTTTTTTATCCGCCTTTACAAATTTATCACCACCAAATGCAATGGCGATATCTCCCTCTTGCCAAAAAATCGTTCTCCAAACCTGGTAGTAGATATGGAAGACAACCCATACGATAATGAACCACATCGTATAGTGGTGAGAGATACGCACATCCATCAATGTACCACCGGTCACCGGAATGGTCCAGTCGGTAATCAGGTGCAACATCCAGGGCCACCATGCCCCGATACTGCTTTCACCCGATGCCAGCCCGTGCACATAGAGTTGGAGGCCTGTCAAAAGCATCCAGGCCAAAAGTATATGAAATATCGTAAAGTAAACCGAGTTGAAGCTGTCGAGCTGACTGGAATCGAACTTTTTTCGTCTATTCAACGTCAAAAGATTCAGCAGTACTTCAAAAAACTGTTTGATATTGCTCTCTGACGGAATATCCTTCTCGTAGGGCTTCGTCTTCAAATAGCGGGTCGCAAACGCCAGATAGAAGACAATAATGGATGTCACATCGAAAATGATCGCCACCATAAAGTGTCCCCATCTGTTCCAGGCCATCACATATTTGTCAACCGCCGGATCCGCAATAAACGACTGATAGTAAGGGTGGGCGATATAGAGCCCTGTAGCGATCGCGATGATCATCGAAAAGAAATTCACCCAGTGGATGGTTCTCATCGATGTAGTCATACGCGATACCTCTTTGTATCCTTCTTTCACTCTCATAATCTGCTCCTTTTAGAATGCGCAGCTTGGATCGACTTTGTAAACAGCCAACTCTTTACCCTTGGTATCGATCACATGCACGGCGCAGGCGATACATGGGTCGAAACTGTGGATTGTTCGGATGATTTCGAGCGGCTGCTCCGGATCGGCGACTTTGGTACCGATCAGCGACGCTTCATAGGCGCCCAGCTGACCATTTGCGTCTCTCGGACCGGCATTCCAGGTGGAAGGAACGATCGCCTGGTAGTTTGTCACTTTGCCGTTTTTGACTTTGACCCAATGCCCCAGAGCACCCCTTGGTGCTTCTGCCATACCGGCACCTTTACAGTCCATAGAGACCAGATCGAAATCAAACTCCGTCCAGGTACTCAGATCTCCGGAAGCAGCATTTTTCGCCAACTCGTCAACCCACTCGACCATCACATCACCCATCAGCTCTGTCTCGATAGCACGGGCTGCCGTTCTTCCTACAGTAGAGAAGAGTACCTCAACAGGCAAACCGGAACGCTTCAGGAAGTTACCAACATATTGTGTGATACGCTTATCACCTTTGACGTAGCCGACGACCATACGTGCGAGAGGACCTACCTCCAACGCTTTTCCATCATATCGCGGAGATTTGATCCAGGAGTACTTCTCCTCTGTTTTCAGATAGGCGTAGCCATCCTCTTTCTTCTCGAGGCCGGTATATTTGGGAATGGTTGTTCCGACATAGGGGTGCTCCGGCTTACCGGTGCCCTCATACCAGGCGTGTGTCACATCCTCTGTGATCTTATCGGCATCCACCTCCAAGGCTTTGGAGATATCGCCATCCAGTACAATACCTGCCGGGAAGAGGTTTTCCGCACTGTAGAAGCCGGTATCATCCAGTTTGAAGTCACCATAGCTGAGATAGCTGAGCAAACCACCGCCTGTTCCGCCGACACCTTTATATGTCGCATCTTTATCGGTCGCTTCATCCTTGTACATTGTACCTGCCATATAGACATCCGGCAGATAGGCACCTTTGACGAACTCGTTACCCTCTTTGAGTAATTGCTTGAAGAGTGCGATACGTGCCGGATTCTGGATATCCTGGACACAGGTGACCCCACCGACGACGATACTTTGCGGATGCGGATTTTTTCCTCCGAAAATTGCCTGCATTTTTGCCAGATCTCTCTGGATATCCAGCGCCTTGAGATAGTGAGCCACACCGATAAGGTTCTGCTCCGGTGTCAGCTTGTAGTGCGGGTTACCCCAGTAACCATTACCAAAGATTCCCAGTCTTCCCTCTTTGACAAACTTGATCACCCTGTCCTGTACCGCTTTGAAATCCGCCGCTCCGGAGATATAGGGTTTATGCCCTGCGACACCCGCCCACTTGACCGCTTCTGCCGCTGTTGCTTCCGGATCAGCTTTGGTCGAAGCGACAACATCGACAAAATCGAGTGCATGCAGATGATAGAAGTGGACCAGGTGGTCATGCATATAGAGTGCGCCCTGGATCAGGTTTCTGACCAATCGGGCATTTTTTGGGATATTGATTTTGAACGCATCTTCGACTGCCTCGATACTTCTCTGGTAGTGTGTACCGGTACAGACGCCACAGATTCGCATCGCCATCAAACCGCAATCTCTTGGATCACGATCCTTCATGATTGTTTCCATGCCGCGGAACATTGTCGATGATGCATAGGCATCGACAATCTTATTGTTCTCATCTATGATCGCTTCCACCCTCAGATGCCCCTCGATTCGGGTAATAGGGTCGACGATGATATGTTTCTTGCCTGCTTTTGTGGCAGGCTTCGCTGGCTTGGCAGCCTCTGCAGGCTTGGATGGTTCTGCGGGCGCAGCTGGCTTAACCGGCTCTACAGCTGCAGCAGGTGCCGCAGGCTCTGCAGGTTTGGCAGGCTCAACTGGTGGTACCGTTTTTGCCGATACATTTACTGCTTCATTTGTTACATTATTTTCAGACATTATGCGTTCTCCTTCTCACTCTCTTTTTTTCCTGCCGCTACGCTTGCTGCTGCATGGATCGCGATACCGATACCTGCTGCCGTCAGCAGACCCAGTCCAAACTCATCGACCGTTTTTTCCACGCCACCCGTTGGCGCCTTGATATTGGCATCCGCCATCGGTCTCTCATAAGCATACTTGTCCCAGAAGTCCGGCTCGGAACATCCAATACAGCCCCGTCCGACTCCAACTGGCCAGTTGACTCCTTCGTTATAACGGATGATGGAACAGTTATTGAAAGTCATCGGGCCTTTACAGCCTACTTTGTAAAGACAGAAGTTGTTTTTCGCTCCTGCATCTCCCCACTCTTCGACGAATTCCCCTGCGTCGAAATGCGCACGTCTTTCGCAGTTGTCATGGATACGGTATCCGAAGGCAAACTTGGGTCTCAGGAGCGAATCAAGCTCTGGAATACTGCCTGTCAGAACATAGTGCAAAATCACCCCGACCATATTGGAAGGGTTGGCAGGACAGGCTGGGATGTTGATGATCGGCTTGCCTTTGACGACTTCCATCACACCCTTGGCATCTGTCGGATTGGGAGCGGCGGCGGGAATACCGCCGAAGGTCGCACAGGAGCCAACGGCGACGACTGCTGCTGCATCTTTGGCAAGTCTCTGGAGATGGTCGATGAATGTTTCTCCCTCGGCACCGATCGTACCGTAGTAGCCGTCGATTCCAAGCGGCACTGAACCTTCGACAAAAAGGAGATATTTACCCTTAAAATGTTCGACCGCATCTTCGAGTTGCTTCTCTGCCTGGTGTCCCGAAGCGGCCATCAGTGTTTCGTTGAACTCGAGTGAAATAATATCGAGGATGATTTCATCGATCTTGGGTCCGTCACTTCGGATCAGTGCTTCGGTGTTACCGGCACAATCCTGCAGTTCGATCCAGATGACCGGCAGACGGTTCATCAACACTGCTGCTTCTGCCACCAGTGGCGTGAAGGAAGCCGGCAGCATCAGCATCGCGGTAGTCGCTGAGGCCCACTTGAGGAAATCCCGTCGATCGACCCCCTCCTCTTCGATACTCTGCCTGAAATCCATTCGATTGTTGAGCGGTGCAAGCTTTTTCAGGTCATCCAGTCTCGCCCTGCACTGCGCATAAAGATTTTCATAGTAGGAATCACCTTTGTTGGTATCCACTTTGGCACTTTGTGCTGTAAAAAGGCTCTTTACAGACTCTTGTCTATCCATACCCATCGTCTTCTCCTTTTTGTTTTTATCCGTCAAGTCCGATTACAAAGACTTATAGTGAATAAGTATTCACCATTCTAAAGAAAATAAGCTTAAGTGATAATGAATGAGTATTCAATTTTTTAAGGCGTGGGTAAAAAAGTAGCTTATTGTGTCGTGCAGACGGAGCAGACATCGAAGGTGCGAAAGATGAAAGAGGC
This sequence comes from Sulfurovaceae bacterium, assembly GCA_029933395.1. Classification (GTDB taxonomy): domain Bacteria; phylum Campylobacterota; class Campylobacteria; order Campylobacterales; family Sulfurovaceae; genus SZUA-451. The sequence goes on from JAOZOG010000085.1 coordinate 5,741, forward strand.
CTCCTCTGTCGTAGCAGATCCGACCATCGCCTCTACGGCTACACCTTTTTCCTCTTCGTTTCCATGACTCAGGTTCCACTGCGTAGGGACAATGATCTCGTACTTCTCTATGACACCCTCCGTAATCGTTGTCCGATGGATAAGCGAGCCCCGTGCCGCTTCGACGACACCGGTACCTGTAGCGTCCGGTACCTTGATATCGTGGCCAATGATAGTGCAGGAAGGTTCATCCAGAGTAAGATTCCGGAGCAGCTTTTTATTGTACGCCAAAAGCAGTGCGATCTCGTGGATTCGTGCAAATACCCTTGTCAACAGAGAATCCTTGTATCGTTTGTGCAGGCTTTTGATGATCGGCTCTTTGCCTACCATAGCGCGGGCCAAAGGACCCACTTCATAAAGCCTCTGCTTGTAACTCACCGCTTTTGCCGTACTACCCTCCTGTCGTGCCTCTTCGACATATCTGGCATCGACATTTGAGACAGTCGTCGCCAGTGATTTTCCAGGTTTGAAAAAGAGACACTCCCCAAAAGCGATGAACCTGTCATGGCTATATCCCATCTGCGACATACCATTGACACCCATCTGGTGCAAAACATTTCCCAGATCACCGCCTATGCGATGCAACGATGAAGCGGACTCGATCTCCAAGTACTCCTCCAGCGGAAGCCCGGCTATCATCTGCTCAAAAAATCGTATCGACTCATCCAGCAGACTCTCCGCCTGCATCACATCCACATAAGTCGGGTCACATGCGACACCACCCGGAACTGCATACGAAGAGTGCGGCCACTGCCCGGCGAAGATCGCAAGTGCCTTGGTGATCGTCGAAGAGAGATAGGAGGCTTTGAGCGCGTGGTTCTCACCACTCTGGATTCCCAGTAGCTTCTCCAGCTGAGGCAGGATCGTCATGTAAAACCATTTCGTATGGTTTTGGATCAATTCGCACGCAAGCGTAAACTCCCGTATACTTTTCGCTTTGTTGCTTATCTCTATCGGTGTACCCGCATTCTCATAGCCATTCTCTATCGCCCTGACTGCGGCAATCAGATGCGCGTGATTGCAGATGCCGCAGACACGGGGCGTAATGACGAGTGCGTCTCGGGGTGCCTTGCCCACAAGGATCTCTTCGATCCCCCGATAAAAACCAAAATTGATCCTGACATCCTCTATCCGTCCTTCGCTGAACGAAAAATCCAACTCCGCTTCACCCTCGATCTTTTCGATCAGCTTTTTAACGATCATAGTCGATAATCCTCTCTTCAAATCGCTTGATCCTGAAGGTTTTGGCAATACCAGTCACTGTCAGGTACGCCCTGCGCGGCACACCCAGAGGCATGGAGGCGGGTATCCCCATATGGGTCTTGGTGCTGAAGAGTGCCGTTTCCGGAAAGGCAGGCTCTGTACATCCAAAGCAAGGTGTACCTGCAATCGTTTTAGAGCTGATATCGTTCCACAAAATTTTATTGCAACTTCCTCCGGTATAGGGTCCCTGGCACCCTTGTTCGTAAAAAAGGCACCCCTCCTTGAGCCCAAATCCTTTAGTGTCGATCTTCCATTCGAAATATTCGTTGCGACTGCAGCCGGTGTGCACCGTAATATTGTAGAGTTCCTGGGGTCGATGCAACTTATCGATAGGGATTGTTTTGCCTTTTACCAACATCAATAGTACATAGGAGAGCCATCTTGGATGAATAGGGCATCCCGGAAGAGATATCAGCTTGGAGGCATAGCTTTCATATCGTTTCGTCTCCTCCTCGCCGTCGAAGCAGAATCCGGAAATATTTTTGGGGTCATATTGCTTAAACATGCCGCCGAATGTCGCACAGGTTCCTGCCGTCACGATATGCTTCGCTTTTTGAGCATACTGCTCAATATAGGAGGCGACCTCGATCCCGCCTTTCATAAAGCCTCTCTCCCGAAAAGAGCCCTCCAGTATCAATATGTCGCATGCCAGGCTTCCTGAAATGAGATCTTCTATTGTATGTTTTGTTTCAAGTACGGGATGATATATCAGCTCAAAGTGTGAAAGGATAGAGAAAAGATCAGGATGATTTAGAAAAGAATGCGAATTGCCGTTGCAAGTGATCGACTGAAGCCAGAGCAGGCGTGGCTTCTCACTCTGCCGTTTTTCCATAGCAATCCATCCTTACAGATTCAATGCAAAATGGCGCACATACTCCAATTCCCATTTTCTACGCCTCACTTCTCAAGGCATAATAGATATTTCGAGAGATATCATCGATATACTCACTGATATCTTTGGGCAATATATCCTCCCCTTTGAGAAAAACCATCCCCCCGAGATACCCCATAAAGAGCCCAAACGCGGAAAAGAAATCCTGATTGCGCAACTCCCCCCTTCTGACACCGTCATCGAAAAAGATCATAATCTCCGTAATGAACCCGGAGACACATACCATCCCTGCACACTCATCAGCAAAGACTTCACGGTTGGAGAGATAGACACGCAGAAAATACTCGATCATCTCCGGTTTCTCTTTGGCCATCGTGAAATAGATATCGACAATCTTGTGAATCTTCTCTTCGGTCGAGATATCCATATCGTTCACTACACCGATCTTCTCTCCCAGCACTTCGGAAGTATACTTGATGATCTCCTGTGCCAGAATATCTTTGGACGAGAAGTAATTATAGAGATTCCCTACACTCATATGCAGTTTTGCCGCGATATCGGGAATCGTGGTTTTATGAAATCCGTTGACAGAAAAGAGTTGCAGAGCAACCTGGATAATCGATTCCCGCTTCAACGCTTTTTTGTCTACTGTTTTCAAAATAGATTCCTGAATTAGAGGTGATATATTTATTTTAGCATAATTGTTATTTATATTTT
>JAOZOG010000374.1:0-1067 GCA_029933395.1 Sulfurovaceae bacterium
TCTCGGAATCACGAGCATGGTTCTTGGGATAACGGCATGGTTCCAGAGCATGTCGACGAAACTCGTCACAGCAGCGGCAGAGAAGATGACCGTCACGCAGATGATAGAAGAGTCAATATCGAAAATTATGTCGAACATCAAAAATGAGTTCATAGAGATGTTCGACTTCGAAAGCGTCACTGTCGACAACTTTTTCAAAGAATACGCGAACAACTTTTTGAAAAATATCAATCTCGGCCTCAAACTGTATTCCCAGTTTTTCATGAAATCTCCAACCGACGACATATCCGACGGAGAGCGTGAGGAACAGAACGTCAGAGAGGTTGCGGAAGCGTACTATTTCATCGAAGACAGGATGACATCGTTCGATGCCTTGCAGGTCATGGACGAAAATATAAAAGCCAGAATAGGAACCAACACTCTGGAACGCTACAATGCCAAGAATTATCTTATATGATATAATCATGAACAGGGGAATGTGATATGGTAAAAAAGAACAACATACTGCCATTGTTAAAGGCCGACTTCAAAGAGGCGGAGAAGTTCAAGACACAGCTCGACGCAAAGAGAGAGTCTTGGATTCGCCAGTACAATGGAGAACCATACGGCAACGAACGAAAAGGCAGATCGAAGATCGTAGCAAAAGAGATCAAGAAGCAGGCATTATGGCAGAAAGCCATGCTTGTCGATCCGTTCGTGTCCAATCCGAAGATGGTCAAGGCAGACCCGGTCACATTCGACGATGTGAATTTTGCAGAACAGTCTGAAGTTCTCTTGAATTACCAGTTTTGCAGGCGTTTTCCGAGAAAGAAATTCATCTCGACCGTAGTAGACATTCTTCAGCGTGAAGCGTTCGTGTTGGTTCGTACTGGCTGGGAGTACGAAGAAAAACAGGAAGAGGTAGAAGTTCCTATTTTCGAAACCGATCCGTTCAGCGGAGAGCAGATTCAGGTTGGCTCTACCGTCGAGACGGTGACGAAAGTCGTCAAGAACGCTCCAACCGCTGTCGTGTGGAAGAATACGGATGTGTTCATCGACCCGACATGCGAATGGGACATATCGAAAGC
>JAOZOG010000374.1:1077-2198 GCA_029933395.1 Sulfurovaceae bacterium
TCGTCCGGTTCAAATCCAATCTCTCCTCTCTCCGACAGGACGGACGGTACAAAAACCTCGACAAAATCATTCTTCAAGACACGAGCGATTCGTCGTTCGACGAAATCTACAACAAGATGAAAGATGACGGAAACTTCAAATTCGAAGACGATCCGAGAAAGGTTCTCGACGTATACGAGTACTGGGGATATTACGATATGGACGGAGATGGCATAGCCGAACCGATCATGGCTTCGTGGGTGGGTGATACGCTTATCCGGTTCGAAGGCAATCCTTTTCCCGACGAAGAGCTTCCCTTTGTGGCTTGCGCTCTCGACCCGGAGCCGTTCTCTATCTACGGAGAGCCAATGGCCGAATACATCGGTGACGACCAGAAGATCATCACCGGCATCCAGAGAGCCATCATCGACAATATGGCGAACTCTACGAATGGACAGAAAGGTATTCCGTCAAGAGCGTTGGATGCGATCAACAAGAAACGATTTCTTGCAGGCGAGAACTTCGAGATGCGTGAAGGATATACTGCGGCAGACATATTTGAAGGCCACTTCAATGAAATCCCCGCATCCGTCTTCAATTTCTACTCTCTGATCAAAAACAACGAAGAGAGTATCACCGGTGTCAAATCCTTCTCCAACGGACTGTCAGGCTCCTCTCTTGGTTCTACCGCTACGGCGGTAAGGGGTGTTCTTGATTCGGCCTCCATGAGGCAGCTCGACATCGTGAGGGACATCAAGGACAACCTCATCGTTCCGCTGTTGAGAAAATGGATGTCATACAATGCGGAATTCCTGTCAGAAGAACAGACCATCCGTGTCACAGGAGATCAGTTCGTGACGATTCGGCGTGACGACCTGAAAGGCGAAATCGATATCGATATCAACATCTCGACATCCGATACCGACAACATTCGCGCACAGGAGCTTGCGTTCATGCTTCAGACGATGGGACAGTCGCTTCCATTCGACCTGACGAAGAAAGTCATGGCGGAGATCGCAGACCTTCGAAGGATGCCCGCTCTCGCTGAAGAGATCAAAAACTATCAGCCGCAACCCGATCCTCTCGCACAGAAAGCGAAAGAACTCGAAATCGCCAAGCTTCAGGCCGATATACTCGACAGA
>JAOZOG010000375.1 GCA_029933395.1 Sulfurovaceae bacterium
GCCGTGATTGCGGTTGAACCGTCCAATCGATAGTAAAGGTTGGGATCGATACCGCTTTTCAGCAGTCCCCACCTTGCTTTGCCAAGTAGGAGATAGTCACCGTTGCGTGCCGTTTGACCTGCAAGGTCACCCGTCTGGAACGTGTAAGTGCCGTCGGCGTTCGTGATGTAGTAAAGAGTCTCACCGTTGTGGGTGACGATCTCTCCGTTGTGCGTGATCTCTTCGAAGCTCTCTGGAATTTGCAGAACCCAAAACGATCCGGGATCGAACCCGACCGGATTGGGATATTCGTTCGAAGGTGTCGGAGTCCAGTCTGCGATGTAGGTGAACCCCTGAAACTCCATGAAAGAAGGATCGAGTTTTCCGTTGAGATTCAGTGTAACGGGTTTGAAGGCGTCGGTGGAACCGAGACTTTCCGTAATGAATTGATCTTTGAAAAAGACACTTCGCCAGTTACGATTGCCTACAACATCGCTTGTAAGAACCGTATCGTTCGCCGAAGGCACGCCCAGCCATGTTTCATACTGTGTGGTGTCGTAGCTCACCCCGTCTTCGTCGGCGTTGACCATGAGTTTTGCAAAACGAAACCCGCTGTATGTGGGAGGTGTGTCTACGAGATCGAGAAACGTGGCCTCGATCGTGCCGATCTTGACCCATCTTCGCACACCTGTGATATCCGACGTAAGAATCGATCCGTCTTCTGCCGGGAGACCGAGATCGTTTTCTTTCTTGCCGATCTCTTCGGTGTTCTCATTGATCTGATCGACTACATCACGACCCGGAGACCCGCCCGGACCGCACAAAAGATCATCATAAATATCGGGCATTTTATACCTCGTTTATTTTCGTTTTAAGCTCGATGTCGGCGGTGATTTCGTAATGAAGTCCACGTCGGTAGGATCGTGCCCATTTGTATGGCGTATAGAAGTGAAATTCCTTTTCCGTCTCATCGCCCTCTATATCCCAATCGGCGGTGAAAGAGAGGGAACCCTTGTCGAGATCGCCCCAATACCAACTACGGAAAGCAAGCATCTCGTCCTTGTTCAAAACCCATTTGACACGAATCGTATACGTGGAACAATACGTTTTACGGTACCGGACGCCGTGATCGAAATTTGTCTTTTTGAAAGTCTCACCCACCGCACCGCTGATATCGATCAAGGGACAGGGTAAAACATCCGAGGGGAAAGGTATGGCCATTTAAAACTCCTATGGATAGGCTCTTTCGTCATAAAGCACACATTCAAGCGCTATGTTATCGTCGGCGTCCGGTCGTATCCCGATGACCAAATAATCTTCGACGATTTCGGACAATGTTCCCATCGAAAACATCGTGTTGTCCTGTGCGTCGTATACTCCGACCCAGGAAGGCATCCCGGTTACTCGTATTATATTATATTCAACGACCCCGAAACCCAGGATATCACTCACTTCACCGTGGGGAGACCTGAAAATGATATGGTCGAACTCGTTATATTCACGTGGCAAAACTTCCAACGTCGCCAGGTCACAACAAAGCGGGAGATTACAATCCACTTTTTCATGACACAAAATTCTTTGGCAAATCCTCGGAACGTGTGCTATCAAATCGTAGTCACATTGTAGCATCAAATAGTCCCCGTTGGGGTTGCTTGTCCAGGTGGTACCGTCGTAATCGCCCCGATCCATAATCTCTCCACCCAGGGAATGATTCAAAACCTGGTGAGCCACCCCGACCCGATCGAGATACTGAGGAATGTAACCCTGAATATCGGTTTGGAAAGACACCGACTTGTTGCGATATCGTCGTCGCTTGTAAATCTCTTCGGCTATCCGTAACGCTGTGGTGGGACTCGTCACCCCAAACAACTCGTAAGTCTCCGGCACCACACCATTGGCAGGATAGGTTTCGAACCGTTCAGACCATTTATCCTCTTCGGAATAAAAGGAGACCTGCACGCTGTCGTAGTGCTTGTCTTCGAACTGATACGTTATTTTGAGACTGTCTTTGATGATATTGGTCTCATTGAAAAGCGCCCGGCGAACGCTTTGACTTTTATCGGCCCGCACTTTGAGAAAGTTGCCGAAAGTATAAGACACGAAACTTTGTGAGGTACAAATCATATCCACGGCGTCCGCCAATGTGATCTTTCTGTCGAATACACCATTGACCACGGCGCTGTTCGGTTCGATCAAAACTTGATT
>JAOZOG010000376.1 GCA_029933395.1 Sulfurovaceae bacterium
TTTACCGCTTTTTTAAGCTCTTCGTGCGCTTTTCCCTTCTCATTATTACCGTACCTCTTTGGTGTGGCACGATACACAGGAGCTGTCACCGACCTATATTGTATTGTTATCTGCCAGCAGAGCAGAGAGGAGAAAAAAAATGTTTTTTCATCTATATCGAAAGGTGGATACTTCGGATATTTTTAAATACAGTTACAATTTGTTATAGTAGCAATAAATATAAAAAAAGGTATGAAGATGAATAATTATCAAAGGATCACTCCCCGCAAACCGGAGGGTATTGAAAACAAAAGGGCCTTTTTGATCGGCTCGGGTATTGCATCACTGTCTGCTGCGGAGTATTTGATGCGTGACGGCTATATGCGGGGAGAGCAGATCACTGTTTTTGAAGAAGGAAGTCTGGCGGGTGGCGCCATGGACGGAGCAGGCAATCCCGAAGAGGGATTCATCGCGCGCGGCGGCAGGGAGATGGAAGCGCACTATGAGTGCCTGTGGGACCTCTATAGAGAGGTTCCTTCCATTGAAGAGGAGGGGAGGAGTGTCCTCGATGAGTTCAAAGAGTTGAATGACCTGGACCCGAATTTTTCCAAGGTCAGGGTCATCTTCAACAGAGGAGAGAAGCTTCGCTCGACCACTTTGGGCCTGGAGGAGAAACATGCCAAGGAGTTGACCAAGCTGCTGCTGACCAAAGAGGAGGACCTGGGCAGGACCACTGTAGAGGAGTATTTCGATACTTCCTATTTTGAGACCGATATGTGGCTGTACTGGAGAAGCATGTTCGCCTTTGAGCCATGGCACAGCCTTGTAGAGATGAAACGCTATATGCATCGTTTTATCCATCTGATGCCCGGAATGAGCACTATGAGAGGATTGGTGTTTACCAAGTACAACCAATATGACTCGCTGATCCTTCCTTTGAAAAAACTGTTGGAGTCAAAGGGTGTGAAGTTTGAATTCAATACTGTCGTGACCGATATGGATCTGGATGTTTCCGGTGAGAAAAAAACCGTCACAGCTATACATTTGACCCAGAATGGTGAAGAGAAGACCATCGAAACGACTGCCGACGACCTGGTCTTTTTCACCAACGGATCAATGACGGAGAATTCTTCTCTTGGCGATATGGAAAGTGCCCCGGTCCTGAATACCGGTGAAGGTGCCTGCTGGAGCCTCTGGAAGAAGCTGGCCCAAAAAGATGAAGCCTTCGGAAAACCTGAAGTATTTTGTAGCGATATAGACAAAACCAAATGGGAATCATACACTATTACCGCGAAAGGTCCCAAAATGCGCAAACTGCTTGAGGGGTTTGCCGAGCGGGAATTTCTCCCCCACCGGACCGCAACAGGCGGGATCATTACTGTCAGGGATTCCAACTGGCTGCTGAGTGTCACTGTCAACAGGCAGCCACAGTTCAAAAACCAGCCAGCCGACTATACGGTCGCATGGGCATATGCACTCTATCCGGACAACAAGGGAGACTTCATCGACAAGAAAATGAGTGAGTGTTCGGGCAGGGAGTTGCTGCAGGAGCTGTTGTACCATCTTGGGATAGACGAAGATGGTATGCAGGCTTATGTCGATGAATGCATCGTCATCCCGGCTATGATGCCCTACATTACCAGCCAGTTCATGCCAAGGGTCAAAGGTGACAGACCAGAGGTCGTGCCGGAAGGAAGTGTCAATCTTGCATTTCTGGGACAATTCTGTGAAATAGAGGGTGACTGTGTCTTCACTGTCGAATACTCGGTCCGTTCAGCCATTATGGCTGTCTATACGCTTTTGGGTATCGAGAAGAGTGTTCCCGAGATCTATCCGAGCCAATACGATATTCGTGCATTGGCCGCAGCTGTAAAAGCGATGAAAAGTGATCATGAAGGTATTGTGACAAGGCTTGTCGAAAGCATCATCAGGAAAAAACTGGCCAATACGACCTTCGAAGGATTAGTGTAACGCACCTTTTCGACCCCACTGCTTGAAAAGAGGACGGAGGACTACCAGCTTCCGCCGCCTCCGCCTCCGCCGCCTCCGCCGGAAAAGCCGCCACCACCGGAGAAACCGCCTCCGGCACTGCTTTGTGATGGTGGTGTCGCTGCCGAATTTACGGCAGAATCAAAATCTCTCATACTGTTGAGATCACCATGATACCATGACGGCGTAGAGACACTC
>JAOZOG010000377.1 GCA_029933395.1 Sulfurovaceae bacterium
TACAGTACCGACACCCGCTGGCCGTAATTCCGCCAAACCATATTTTACGACGTCAAAGATAGAATCAACGACAAAATGCCGGGAAACCCCTGGCAGAAAGACAGGGAACTGACAAAACAGTGGCTGGAGTGGATAGAGAAAAACGACTGCACGAAACCGATCTTCTCTTTTGTCTTTCTCGACGCTCCGCACGGTAGATATTATCCGAAAGAAGCGGCGGTCTTTCAACCCGACGGCGGCGGTGTGGTCGACTACACGACCACCAGTGAAAAAGATCGTGAAATCCTTTTCAACCAGTACAAAAATGCCATCCGTTTCGACGACGGGCTGATCGGCAAAATGCTCGCGAAACTGAAGGAGAAGGGCCTGTACGAAAACTCCGTCATCGTCTTCATGTCCGATCACGGCGAAGAGTTCTACGAACACGGCCGCTTCAGCCACAACAACGCTTTCGACAAAGAGCAGACCAACGCCTGCCTGATCGTCAAAATGCCAGGCGAAGAACCCCACGTCGTCAAGAAACTGGTCTCTGCCATCGATTTCGTTCCTTCGCTGGTAAAAAGGCTCGGTGTTCAAAACGACCTAAGCGAGTTTTCCAATGCCCGAGATCTCTTTTCCAAAACCTATCACAGGGATTACTGCACCTGTGGAAGCTGGTACAAAAACGCTATCATCACACCGGAATACACCTATGTTTTTTCCAACCTACCCAACGAAATCCTCAAAACGAAAATCTACGAAACCCCAACCTATCGTCGAGTCAAACATAACGAAGGTGACAACCTGAGTCGCTATATTCTGGATGTTCTCAATAACAACAGACGCTTTATAAAATAAAAAGGTTTGCAAATGGATGGATCTATTTTTGACAAAACATGGCATTATCTAAAAACAAAACATCTTCCATATTCAACCATATTGAATATATTACTGGTAATCTATGCCGCACTTTTACCTATTTCCGGCGCTTTTTCAACCCACACCGGCCCATATATCCTCCTCATATTGTGGTTGCTCGAAGGAGATCTACCTGCAAAAATTCAACGGATCAAATCGGAGAAAACTTTTGTTCTACTGACGATTCTTTTTCTGTTTTATTTACTTTCCTTGGCATGGACAGAAGATATATCCAGAGGTCTGCATAGTCTCAAATATTACTTTTCCATTGTGATTGTGGCATTCGTATATCTGACATCCGCTCAAAAAAAATTCATGATGTATATCATGGGAGCTTTTCTCTTTTCCATGTTCGTCAGTGAGGTCCTTTCCTACGGAATTTTTCTGGAATGGTGGCAAATAGGTAGTCGCGGCACACCGGACAATCCGACGCCTTTCATGCATCATATCAAATACAGCATCTTTCTGGGAACTACAATTTTTTTATTGCTGTGGCAGATTCTCGGTACCAATATTTCAAGAACCATGAAATTTTTCGAAATCCTTTTTCTGATTTCCGCTACGATCAATATTTTCATTAACGGAGGAAGAACGGGGCAACTTGGCCTGATTTTTGCCTTCATCGTCTTTTCCTATATATATTTTGGAGCCAAAATAAGGTATTTGATCGGAACTGTTTTGCTTTTGGGTGTTCTGTTTACCGCTGCTTACCAATTCTCTCCCATCTTTCAAAATAGAGTCCATGCCGGTATTTCGGATATCGAAAAGATGGCAGAAGGGAATCTCGGTTCATCCTGGGGACTGCGAGTTGCCATGAAACTCAATTCGATTCCCATTTTAAAAGAGCATCCACTGATCGGTGTGGGAGTTGGGGATGTGTGGAAAGAGTTTTATGATCAACTGGAAAAGTCGGAACTGAAAAAGTACGGCTACCTGCATGATATTCCCCATGTCCACGATCAATTTCTTCAAACAACTTTACAAACGGGAATCATAGGATTGGGAATTCTATTGATGTTTTTATACTCTCTATATACAAAAAACTATGACGATCTGCTACTAAAAAGTATTCTCTCAGCCATATTTACCATTATCGTCTTCTCTTTTTTTACAGAAGTCTCTATGAGAAACAATACTTCGGCATTGTTGGCGTTTATCATCGGTTTTTTTTGGAATTACTCCACTATGAAACGCGGCAATATAGCACCCACCACACCAAAAAAGATATGAAATGAAGAGTATCAGACGCATCGGCATCTTCGA
>JAOZOG010000378.1 GCA_029933395.1 Sulfurovaceae bacterium
ACACTGGACCTTTCGAGTTACGTTACGGAAACGAACGGCGATCCGATCATCAGCTACAACCTGAGCGGCACCCTGCCCGCGGGGTTGAGTTTCAACAGCACTACGGGCGTCATAAGCGGTACTCCGACCGAAACGGGAACTTTCCCGCTCTCCCTTACCGCAGATGACAATGACGGGACATCCAACTCCGAATCTTTCTCTCTCGAAGTCACCGATGCACCTGTTACCTGTGCGAACTATGACAGCAACAATGAATTCTGTCCCGGTGCGACCATTCAGAACATGGATCAGGTCTCAACCGACAAACACAGATGTATCTACGGTGAATCGACCGATGGGGCAAGTGACTCTGTCGACCGTTACAAATTTACGGTACAGGCTTTCGGTACACTCGATATCACAGGGAGCAGGACCGACGGTAAAACAAGTTCGTACCACCTGGAAGCCGGTTCAAGCTGTGGACAGGATGATTACGGAAATGCCTACTCTGCCAATCCTGTCATTCCTACCATCACTCTGATCCCCGGAGATACGGTATACATCTATGTCAAAGAGAGTGGCAGCGATACCGACCATTACCAGATCGATTTCGACTTCAAGGTCGATCATACATTCCATGCGGCGGATGACATATACAATACGGCACTGAACAGACCCGTTACCATGGATGTCCTCCAAAATGACAACCCCGGTCTGCACGGACCTTTCCAGAACCTGACGATCGTCACAGCTCCAAGCAGCGGTACAGCCACTGTGAACGGTGATACGATCGTCTATACACCAAATACAGGCTTTACCGGTACCGATACACTGACCTATACGGTGGAAGATGCTCAAGGTACGGTCTCGAATGAGGCCACCGTGACTATTACGGTCGGGACCGTTATTCACAGAGGAAGCCGGGAATTCACACTGAGGAATCCGGCAGGAACAAGGAATATCAAAGGAAATATACAGGTCATAGGTAATACCGTACAGTGTATCACAGAGAGCAAAACAAGTTACGGAACATGTACGAACAATCGGAACAAACACAACAACAGCTACTATACCAACTATATCGATATCGACAGCGACAGCAGCACATTCAACTCCAGCTCCGCTACCCTCTCCCTGCCTACCGGTTCAAAAGTGATCTGGGCCGGTCTCTACTGGCAGGGTTACCTGCATAACAGTACTTCGGGTGCCGACTACCAGATCGATCCTGCCATAACGATATCGGGTGAACCGCATTTGGGAAGCAGTCCGAACCAGTTGATCATAGACGAGGGCGATTCCTGGGGAACAGAGACCATTAAATTCAAGAAGCCGGGTGAGACGGACTATACGTTGATCGCAGCGGAACATGTCGATTTCGACTATCTGGGCTATGCAGCCTTCCTCGACATTACATCCATGATCGATGTCGACAATCCCAACGGGACCTATTTCTTCGCGGATATCCAGGGGAACAGGGGAAAAGAGAGCAACCACGGCAACTACGGAGGATGGACCATCGTATTCATCTATACGGATCCGAACGAAGTTTCAAGGAACGTTTCGGTCTTTGACGGATACTGGACCGTCAACTCATCCAGTCCCATCAATATTACCGTCAGCGGCTTCCGTACACCGACGGAAGGCGATGTCAATTCTAGTCTGTCACTTTTCTCCATGGAGGGAGAATTTTCTTCCGGAGGAGACTACTTCGAAGTGAACGGTCAACGGATCATCGACCAGGAGAACAGTGATACGGATATCTTTGACGGAAGTATCAGTACCAGCTTTACGCGAAATCCTGCCTATGCCAACAATGACGGTCTCGACCTCGATGTCTTCGACGTCAGCGACAAGGTCGGGAACGGCGATACATCCGCAACACTCAAATCCGCGACATCCGGTGACAGATATACCCCAAGCATGTTCGCCTTTTCCACGGAACTGTATGTTCCCGATATCTGTTATGACTACAGTGCAAGCCTGGGTACGGGAAGGCCTTATACAAGCGACAGTCTGCACATAGACGGTCCCATCTCGTCAGACAAGAACCTGACGACGAAGATCCTGATCAAAAGTATGGAGGGTGACCTTGACCTTACCAATACGACCCTGATCGTAAAGGACCTGAATGCCTCCAAATGGAGTTTCAGCAGTGCGAAATACTCTCCCAACGATA
>JAOZOG010000379.1:0-1854 GCA_029933395.1 Sulfurovaceae bacterium
TGACATCGCTGTTCGAAGGAATGGATAACGATTCCGTTACCTCTGTCGCCGCCTATGCGCCCGAAATTCCCACAGCCGTGATCTTTTACGACCTGATACCCTATATTCATGACGATATCTATCTCAACACGCCACAAAGGGTCTCGTGGTATATGCGGAAGTTCAATGCCCTCAAACAGGCGGATGCACTGCTGTGCATCTCTTTCTCGGCACAGAATGAGGCGATGCTCTATCTAGACAAAGAGCGCAGTGACATGGCAGTGATCTCTTCCGCTACTGACAGGACCTTTCACCATCCGGAACACCATCCGGAAATACTGCGGCGCTACGGTATCGAAAAACCCTATATCATGCATACCAGCGCCTATGAGGGGAGAAAGAACTTTGAAGGCCTCATAGAGGCTTTTGCGCTCCTTCCCGAAACGCTGCGTCGGCAGTATCAGCTTGTACTGGTCTGTGTCCTGACGGCCAAACAGAAAGAGAACCTTCTCGGCGTAGCCCGAAATGCCAGTCTGGAGAAAGGCGAACTTGTACTTACCGGATATATCACCGATGACGACCTGGTGACCCTCTATACGAAAGCGGCGCTTTTCGTTTTCCCCTCCAAGCATGAGGGTTTCGGCCTTCCGCCGCTCGAAGCGATGGCCTGCGGTACCGCGACCATCGGTTCGGACAGCAGCAGTATCCCCGAAGTGATTGGCAGAAGCGATGCCCTTTTCGACCCTCTCGATACGGAAAGCATTGCCGAAAAGATCACGGAAGTTTTGACAGATGACGGTTTCCGCCGGTCGTTAGAGGCCCATGCCGTTCGGCAGGCAGAAAAATTCAGCTGGGAGATCACCGCCCGCCGGGCGCTCTCTCTACTTGAAGAGAAGCATCGCAGGCAGCGGTCCGGGAGAAGGGAGATAGATCTTCGCCGCTCGACCGCCCGGCTTGTCGAGACGCTCCGTTCACAGGGGCTGCTCGATACGCTTGACGATACCCGGATGCGCAGAACGGCGCTGGCGATAGAGAGAAATGAGAAATCCCTGCTTCCGCTTATAGCGGACGGTTACTACGGCAAGTCCCTGTGCTGGCGGGTGGAAGGGCCATTTGACAGCAGCTACAGCCTTGCGATGATCAACAGGGAGATCGCACTGGCTCTGGAAGAGAAAGGGTACGATATCGTACTTCACTCTACGGAGGGGCCGGGAGATTTCCTGCCTGACAACACCTTCCTTGCGGAACATCCCGAAGTGGACAGGCTTTACCGAAAATCGATCGGACACAGTGAAACCCGGGCAGAGATCAGCAGCAGGAACCTCTATCCGCCCCGTGTGCGTGATATGAAGTCCCAACTCAATCTGCTCCACAACTATGCCTGGGAAGAGAGCGCCTTTCCGCAGGAGTGGGTTGAAGATTTCAACGCTTCTCTTCAGGGGATCGTATGTACCTCCGAACATGTTGAGAAGATCATGATAGACAACGGTGTTACCGTACCGCTGGCGATCTCCGGGAACGGTGTCGACCACTGGGAGCAGATAGCCGCCGACAGAACATATGCCCCCGGTACGGGCCGTGCATTCCGTTTCCTGCATGTCTCTTCCTGCTTTCCGAGAAAAGGTGCGGATGTCATGCTGAAAGCTTACGGCGACGCTTTTTCCTCTTCGGACGATGTACTGCTGATCATTAAAACATTCCCCAATCCCCACAATGAGGTCCATAGCTGGCTCGACGAGGCAAAAAAGGAGAACCCGGACTATCCCGAAGTGCTGATCATTGAAGAAGATTTGACGAATGTACAGCTCAAAGCGCTCTATGAACACTCCCATGCGCTTGTCGCGCCGAGCCGGGCAGAAGGGTTCGGGCTCCCCC
>JAOZOG010000379.1:1864-2155 GCA_029933395.1 Sulfurovaceae bacterium
AGCTCTCCGGCCTTCCCGTCATTACTACCGGGTGGAGCGGGCAGCTTGACTTCTGCGGCGAAGAGACGGCCTGGCTGATCGACTATGACTTTACGCCGGCAGAGACGCATTTCGATCTTTACAATTCTGTCTGGGCGGAACCTTCGCAAAAAGATCTTGCACGTGCAATGTATGAGGTCTATACCCTTCCCGAAACGCTGCGGAAGCAGAGGCCGACTGCTGCGCGCAAACTGCTTTTGGAAAAATTCTCATGGAAGGAGACAGCGGGGCGCCTTGCGGATTTTGCCAAGT
>JAOZOG010000380.1 GCA_029933395.1 Sulfurovaceae bacterium
TCCATTTCGATGCCGGAGTTGATCGTCTCCTCATCGCTCGAAGCGCAATACTGCCCGAGCAGATACTCCAGTACATAGGAGGGAACAATGGCATTGCCTTTGACGGTCTTCACCAGGTCTTTTCGAACCACCAGTCCCGGAAAGATATCATTGATTTTTTTGTCCAACTCGCTCATTACCACTCCTCCGCGCCAAACGAGATGTTGACAGTATACCTGTCGCACTTGTCGGTCAGCTCTTTGTTGAATTCATTGGTCCCCTGCGCCTTGGCCATCACCCGCAGTACGACGCTTTGATTGTTGAACGCCGTCAGGTCCCGGCTGAAACGGAAGGTCACCCTCTGGTGCATTTTTGCCGGATCGCTCTCCCGGGAGTCGAAGATCAGCTCGTGAACATCCGAAAGCAACTCGCCCTCTTCGCTGCAGATACTCACCTGGATATGTTGGGGCAAAACCTTCTCACGCACCGGCTCTTTCTGAATAAAGGTGACCGGAAAAACATTGGCGGTGATCATGGAACTCGATCGGATCACATCGAAATCGACCGGGCGGCTTTTGAGTTCGGGCTTGCGGTTGACTTTGATCAGAGGAACGACGATCTCCTGCAAAGTGGCGCCGCCATGCACGAATTTGCTGCCACCCCCTTTCGAGCGGATGCGCTGCATCGATTTGGCGATGAGAAACTGCGTATCTCCCGACATGCCAAGCTCTTTCGCCTCATATTTTACCACGCACGGCGCCGCCTCCAGATCGTTTCCGATCGCCATACGCTTGTTGCTGTCCACCCAGCGCTCGTCCCGGGGCACTTTGCAAAAATGGCTCTCGTCGACATCGCTCTTTTCATACAGGTAGCCGTGATCGGCGGTGATGAGCACGTTGCGCCACTGCAGTTCGTTGTGCAGCTTTTTTACCAGCCGTGCTATCCGGGCGAAGCACTCTTCCGTCGCTTCGAAGACCTGGTCTTCCGTCGGCGGTTTCCCCCGGGCATCGATGCTGTTTTCGTAAATATAGACCAGCCGATAGGGCTTGAAAAAGGCGCGGGCTTCATCGCGTTTCATCTTCAAAAAGTCCGAAGCCTGAATGGCGATGGACTCCCTCAGATGGTTTTGTAAAACCCTGGTGCGGTTGGCCGTTCCCTGCGTCGACACGCCATCTGCGTAGACCTCGGCTCTGCCCTCTTTATAGTGCAATTTCTCATGAGGAAGCAGCGACGCCATCCCAAGCTGGGTGTAGGAAGGCAGCGAAGCGATCATATGCCCAAACTCCGTCCGTATGCTGTTCTCTTTGCCAAGACGCTCATCCAGCTCTTTTCCGCTCTCATAGCGCAGCGCGTCGGAGATGATGACACAGAGCTTGTTCTTCTCGCCAAGCAGCGGTTTCACATGCGTCTCATAAAAACGCTTTTGATCGATTTTCGGTTCGAACTCCCACTTCTCAAGCCTTTTGAGCTCTTCGTACCACGCATCGGAGAGACCGGTAAGGAAGCGGTTGGTGTAAAACTTCTCTATCCTGAGGGTCATGGCGTCAAACAGGGCGCTGTTGGCGCAGCGCGAAAGCGCATAGAGATATTTGCGGTAGGCGTAGTCGAACCGGTACCACTGCGAAGTATACGCCTCGATCCCCTGTGTGAAACTCTGAACCTCGAAGGAGAGATTGGCCTGCAAATAAAGAAATCTCGCCGCCCACCGCAGCGCATCGTAATAATCGGCAAACTCCTCGTACCAGAAGGTGGTCTTGCGCAGATCGATCAGTTCCGCCATCTGCGTCTCTGTGATACCACCGGACTCCAATCGCATCGCCAGCTCTTTGATGACGATCCGGTCGATCGCCTCGTAGGTATCACACTCCAGCAGCCCGTCGGCGGAGTAACCGGCCAACAGACCCTGCTCGATCCCCAGCTCCTTTTCGACCTGCCGCGAGAGCGTCCGGAACGTTTCGCGCCATTTCACATGCTGCATCCAGTGGTTGACAAACAGGCTGGCCTGTTTGTTGCCTCTAAAGCCCTCCTCTTTGACGCAGAGCCGGAAACGGTTGTCGAAGAGATAGATCACCAGTCCCATCATCGTGGGGGCGTCGTGGCTGTAGCCGGTCTCCTGCTCCACCCGCTCCCAGAAAGGTGCCGCAAGCTCAAACCTCTCAAGTTTTTT
>JAOZOG010000086.1 GCA_029933395.1 Sulfurovaceae bacterium
AGCATGCCGTCACTTCGATGGGCCCTCTGGCAAAAGAGGGCTTCAAGCCTTTTTGCGCCATCTATTCCACCTTTTTGCAGAGAGGCTACGACCAGGTGATTCATGATATTGCGCTGATGGATCTGGGTGTCGCCTTCGCGATTGACAGAGCAGGGATTGTCGGAGAAGATGGAGAGACGCACCAGGGAGCATTCGATATCTCCTATCTGCGTGCTATTCCTTCGATGACACTCTTCGCTCCCTACAATGAAACGACGATGAAGCTGGCGATGGCATTTGCCAAAGAGTATACGCATCCCTGTGCTTTCCGATATCCCAGAGGGGCTTTCATGGCGGATGACTGCGAGAGCGAAGCTTTCGAGCTGGGAAAATCCAAGCTTCTCAAAGAGGGTAGAGATACACTCTTTGTGGGGTATGGCAATGGTGTCGGACGGGCGATCAGGACCGCTGAACATCTCGATGATATCGATCCTGCGATACTCGACCTGAGATTTGTCAAGCCTCTGGACCAGGAGAAGCTCGGTGAGCTTGCATCACGTTATTCGGAATGGTTTGTCTTCAGTGACAGTGCCAGAATGGGCGGTGTGGGGTCTGCACTGATGGAGTTTTTGAGTGATGCGCAGATCGGCAGTGTGAGGCTGACGACCTTTGAATATGAAGACAACTTCATTACCCATGGAAAGACGAAGTTGGTGGAGGAGTCTTTGGGGCTTCTGCCTGAGCAGCTGGCTGCAAAAGTGAAAGCACATATAGAAAAACATAAAGGATAGGAATGGCTAAAGAGTATATTTTTACAAGTGAATCGGTTACAGAAGGACACCCCGACAAAATGGCGGATCAGATTTCCGATGCGATACTGGACTATATCATCGAGCGGGATGCGCATGCGCGTGTCGCATGTGAAACGCTGCTGAGTAACGGGTTTTGTGTCATTGCGGGAGAGTTGAAGACGCAAACTTATGCCCCGATGCAGGAGATCGCCAGAGAGGTGATACGTGGGATTGGATATACGGATGCTTCATATGGTTTTGACTACCGGAGTGCCGGCGTTCTCAATGGTGTCGGAGAGCAGAGCCCGGATATCAACCAGGGAGTCGACCAGAGTAGCGGCGAGATCGGAGCGGGTGACCAGGGGCTGATGTTCGGCTTTGCCTGCAAAGAGACAGCAGAGTTGATGCCGCTGCCCATCTCGCTGGCACATAAGATCACTGCCAAACTTGCAGAAGTGAGAAAAAATGGTGAAATCCCCTTCCTTCGGCCCGATGGAAAAGCGCAGGTGAGCGTGAAGTATGTCGATGACAAGCCTGTGGCGATCGATACCATTGTTGTTTCGACGCAGCATCACCCGAATGTTTCTCTGCAAAAAGTGCAGGAAGAGGTAATGAGCAAAGTGATCAAAGAGGTGATTCCTGCAGATCTGCTGACAGATGATATTACCTACCACATCAACCCGACAGGGCGCTTTGTGATCGGGGGGCCACAGGGGGATGCCGGCTTGACCGGACGTAAAATTATCGTCGATACTTATGGTGGCAGCTGTCCCCATGGCGGCGGTGCCTTTTCGGGGAAAGATCCGACCAAGGTAGACCGTAGTGGTGCCTATGCTGCGCGACATGTCGCCAAAAACCTTGTGGCATCAGGGGCGTGTGAGCGAGCGACGATCCAGGTTGCCTATGCGATCGGCGTCGCGAAGCCGGTTTCCATCTATGTCGATACCCATAATACCAATGTGGTAGATGAAGCGAAGATCGTTGCCTGTGTGGAGGAGCTCTTCGATTTGACACCCAGGGGAATCATCGAATCACTCGATCTTCTCAGGCCGATTTACCGTAAAACAGCAGCCTATGGGCACTTTGGAAGGGAAGAGGAGAATTTCACCTGGGAAAAATTGGACAGAGTCGATGAAATTCGTTCTTTTCTGGGTCTGTAGAGGATCGTTTTAAAGAATTATTCAATCAACTTTGGCTATAGTTTTGTGTATTTTGATTTTAAGGAGAACAAATGGCAGTAATCATTACAGATACCTGTATCAACTGTGCGGCATGTATCGATGAGTGTCCGGTAGAAGCGATCGTAGATGAGGATGATAACCCAACGGGTGAAGAGATCTACTACGTTTATCCAGACAAGTGTGTAGAGTGTGTAGGATACCACGATGTACCTGCATGTGCCGAAGCATGTCCTACAGAGGGATGTATCCAGTGGGATGATCCCGTAGAGGGTATGCCTGTCGCTGAAAACAGAGGCGAAAAAGGTACTCCGGTCATCGAAGACTAATGAGCATCGCCCAATCGGGCAACCCCCCCTCGGGGGAACTCTCTTTCTTAATATTCCTTTAATCATTTTTTCGCTAAAATCCGCGCCTAATACTTTAATCATGCCACTATTTCGGCTTAATGTGAAGTAAATATTCAATTTTTAGGAAATGCAGAATGGAACAGACACTATCAATCATCAAGCCCGACGCAGTCAAGAAAAACGTCATAGGGAAGATTCTCGCAAGATTTGAAGAGGCAGGCCTCAGAATCGCAGCGACCAAGAAGATCCAGTTGAGCAAAGCGGATGCAGAAGCTTTTTATGCCATTCACGCCGAGAGACCTTTCTTTGCAGATCTGGTAGAGTTCATGATCTCCGGTCCTGTGGTTGTCACTATTCTCGAGGGTGAAGATGCTGTTGCCAAAAACAGAGAACTGATGGGTGCAACGAACCCAAAAGAAGCAGCAGCCGGTACAATCAGAGCGGATTTTGCAGAGAGTATCGATGCCAATGCGGTTCACGGAAGTGACTCTCTGGAAAATGCAGAGATCGAAATCGCCTTCTTCTTTGCCCGCAGAGAGATCAGCTAGGCGACACCCCAGTGAAGATACTGTTTGACAAAGTTGGCCAAAGCGCCAAACCTTTTCATGAAACAATAGACGGTATCGTACTGGACGGTATTCTCCAAAAAAGCGGCTACCATCGGGTAGTGCTCCATGGAGAAATGAAGGGAAACGTGCCCGTGTCTTGCAATCGATGCGGGAAGCATTTTGATCAAAGCGTCGATATGCCGCTCAAGCTGACCATCAGTGATCAGTTTGTAGAAGATAAAGATGATTTGGATATAATCGAGTTTTTGGATGGCACCATTGATGTCTCATTCATTTTGCAAAGCGAGATCAATACCATCACGAGTGAGTATCACTATTGCGAGAATTGTCGGGAGAGTGACGAAGCATTTGAGATGGAATTTTGAAAAGAACGGAATTTTTCCGCTAAATAAATTACAATAAAGGATAAAATATGGCAGTACCAAAGAGACGCGTCAGTAAGACGAGAGCTGCAAAGCGAAGAACACACTACAAGCTGACACTTCCAAGACCAGTTAAAGATGCTGATGGAACGTGGAGAATGCCTCACCATATGAATATGACAACAGGCGAATACAAGTCTTAATGCAGGGTAAAAACCCAGTAATCAGGATAGCGATTGATGCGATGGGAGGGGATTTTGGTCCCGAACCCATTCTTGATGGTGCGATACAGGCATTGAGAGAAAAAAACTACATGCCTGTTTTTGTGGGCGACAAGGAGGAGATCTTAGCGCTTCTTCCTCCCAACTTTGTCAGCAAAGTAGAAATCGTGGAAGCTTCCGATGTCATCTCGATGAGTGACCATGCGACCAATGCACTGCGCAGGAAAGAGTCTTCGATCTACAAAGCCATTGAGCTGGTTCGCAATAAAGAGGCAGATGCTGTTGTCTCTGCCGGCCACAGTGGTGCGACAATGACACTGGCAACCTTGAGAATCGGCCGCCTTCCCCATATCTCCAAACCCGCATTGGCAACACTGATGCCTACACTCGGCGACTCCAAGACACTGGTGCTGGATGTCGGTGCCGTAGTGGACTGCAAAGCACAGAACCTTTATGAATTTGGGGCGATGGGTGAAGCGTACGCACAGAAGATTATGGGCATCGACAATCCCCAGGTGGGACTCCTGGCGAATGGTGAAGAGCCCAGCAAGGGCAACGAACTGACCAAAGAGGCATTCAAGCTTCTGGAGCATCTGGATGGTTTTGTCGGAAACGTCGAGGGCAGAGATATCTTCAACGGGTCGGTTCATGTGGTTGTCTGTGACGGATTTACCGGGAATATTCTTCTCAAGGCCAGTGAGGGCGTTGTGACAACGATCTTCAGTATGATGAAGCAGCATATACGAAAATCCCTGCCGGCAAAGTTCGGTGCACTGCTGATGAAGAAAAAAGTCTTTACCAACCTCAAAAAGCAGGTCGACTATGAAGAGTATGGCGGGGCACCTCTGCTGGGTGTCGACGGATGTGCGATCGTCAGCCACGGCAGCAGCAGTGCCAAGGCAATCAAAAATGCGATATTCCAGGCGATCAGCTATACCAAATCCGATGTCAATGCGACGATCGAAGCACTACTTGTAGATGGGAGAGCGTCGAAACAATAGAGGTTCTCACCTCTCTTTCTGCTTTTTTTGAACCCATTCTCTTCTCACTATTCTGTATAACTCTCAATTTTTTATGGTAAAATGACAGCACTTTTATCCAAGGATATCTATGTCACCTTCTACCCCGATTTATGCCTCCTTCCGATCGATCGGAG
Source organism: Sulfurovaceae bacterium (assembly GCA_029933395.1). Taxonomy (GTDB): domain Bacteria; phylum Campylobacterota; class Campylobacteria; order Campylobacterales; family Sulfurovaceae; genus SZUA-451. The sequence continues at coordinate 4,607 of JAOZOG010000086.1, forward strand.
CATATGTTCCCGAAAAGATTCTAAGCAACAGCGATTTGGAAGCGATGGTCGATACGACTGATGAGTGGATCACGAAACGAACAGGAATCAAAGAGCGGCGTATTGCTGCCAAAGATGAGTATACCAGTGATATGGGGGCAAAAGCCTCCGAAAAAGCGATCGAGAGAGCAGAGATCGACAAGAGTGAGATCGATCTGGTCATCTGTGCGACAGTGACACCGGACTACTTCAATATGCCCTCGACAGCCTGCATCATTTCGGACAAACTGGGTATCAGAAATGTACAGGCTTTTGATATCTCCGCTGCCTGCAGCGGGTTTGTCTATCTGCTCTCTATCGCCAAAGCTTTCATTGAGTCAGGCATGAAGAAGAATGTTTTGATTATCGGGGCGGAAAAATTTTCCTCTATTGTTGACTACACCGACAGAGGGACATGTATCCTTTTTGGCGACGGCGCGGGTGCCGCGGTCATCTCTGCGACGACCGACAAAGAAGAAGCAATTATCGATATCCACGCCAGTGCCGATGGTTCTTATGCTGACTTCCTGGTGACACCGGCACCGGGTTCGATCCATCCGGTCAGTCAGGCAGTGATTGACGAGGGGCTCAATTTTGTCCAGATGAAAGGGAATGAAACTTTCAAGCTGGCCGTCAAAACATTGACAAAAGATGTGGTAGAGATACTCAAAGAGAATCATATCAAAGCGGAAGATGTTCCCCATTTCATTCCTCATCAGGCAAACTACCGTATCATCAAGGCGGTAGGGGATGCCCTGAAGATGACCGAAGATCAGGTAGTGCTGACCGTAGGAAAGTATGGAAACACATCGGCAGCATCTATCCCGATGGCGATCAATGATATCTATGAATCAGGCAGACTCAAGCATGGTGACCTGATGCTGCTCGACACCTTTGGCGGTGGATTGACATGGGCCAGTGCACTGCTGCCGTTTGCAGGGAAAACCAAGTCGTAGAGACAGACAAGTTCAAAAGCCCCAATTCACGAAGGGTGTGATATATATTTGTCTCCACTCCTCATCTGCAGAAAACTAAGCCTTTCTTCGTACTCTTACCTTTTTGGGGTCGAAAAGATCCAGGATCTCTTTCACCATCGGTTCTTCCAGAATATTGGAGGGCTCTTTCTCTTTGGCTGCTTCCGTTTCTCCTGCTTCGGGCATAATGCAGCTGCTTTTCATCTCAATAGCTTCGATCATCGAGCCGGAATCCGTTTCGCAGCTTAGGGAGTCTACCCCTGCCTCTTGAGTGTCAAGTTTTTTTTTACCCTCCGGATTTTCTGCAGGCGCTGTACGCGGGATATTGACAATTTTTGTTTCGATACCGAAGAGATCCTGCACGAACATTTTGATCACAGCCCAGTGGGTGATCAGCATCTTTTTATCTTCCCCATCCGCTTCCGATTCCCACGTCAGCGCACCGTTGTCAAAACTTTGGAAATGGATATTGCGCTCAAAACAGCTTCCCAAGTCGAAGTCTCTGTCGTAGATCCTTTTGATGAGGGTGTCGAAGGTCTCCTGATGCTGTGGATGGATATCGTGCTGTGGAGCTTTTTCGGTTGGGATATCAGCTTTCTCTTTGGATTTTTCTTCTTCGGTGCTGCCGACAGAAGCAGGGGGTACTGTTTGCTCTTTGGCAGTCTCTTCTGCTTCCTTCTTCTCTCCCGCTTCTATTACTTCTTCTTTTTCTTTGGGGCTTTTTTTCTTGAGAAGTGTCGGTACGACGATATCCTCTTCACTGATCGTGATTACTTCACTGCTTTCGACAGCGGCAGGTGCAGATGAGATGACGATATCGGGTGTCTTGACACCTTTGAGCTCTTTCTCCAGTGCCTTGATCATCGTGTCGATATCTTTGATCTCCAGTGCCTCCATCATCTTGAAGAGTGTCAATAGAAGGATAAACTCCTCATCTCCGCCAAGATTCAGCAGGGATTTGGAGTCGGCAAGAATGCGGAAAAAACGCTCGATAATCATTGGCGAGACGATAGGACTCTTGGAGAGAAGCAGCTCCTTGAGGAAGAGAATAATCTCGTCGATAATCATCTCCGTTTCGTAGTTGGATGCCAGTTTGACAAAAGCAAGGATCTCATCCTCTCTTTTGTGCAGAATGTTCTCCAGCAGGTTCTCCAGAAGATTGGGTTCGATGATCCCAAGCATCCCCGTGACAGTCGCCACGTCGACATAATTCTTGGAGTAGACAATTGCCTGGTCGAGGAGGGTGAGCGAATCTCTCAGGCTTCCGGCACCGCTTCTTGCGATGATCTCCAGTGCCTCCTTTTCATACTCGACACCCTCTTTGTTGAGGATATGCTCAAGATGCTGCAGTACCAGTTTGTTGGGGATTTTCTTGAATCGAAAGTGTTGGGTACGTGAGAGGATGGTTGCCGGAAGTTTCAGCGGATCGGTTGTTGCAAGAATAAACTTGATAAAGGATGGCGGTTCCTCCAGTGTTTTGAGCAGCGCATTGAAGGCTGGTGGGGTGAGCATATGGACTTCGTCGATGATGAAGATCTTGTATCGGGCGGAGCTAGGTTTATATTTTGTGTGCTCGATCAGATCCTTGATATCATCGATACCCCGGTTGCTGGCGGCATCCATTTCGATGATATCCATATGCCTGTTTTCGTTCGCCATCACACAGTGGGTACATTGATTGCAGGGGTGTGAACTCTGTCCTTTTTCGCAAAGCAGTGCTTTGGCGAAGATCCTGGCGGTCGATGTCTTTCCGCTGCCCCGCAGTCCCGAAAAGAGGTAGGCGTGAGAGAGTCTGTCGCTGTCGAGTGCCTGACTCAGTGTCTGAGAAACAGCATCCTGCCCGATCAGATCATCGAATGTGGCGGGGCGGTATTTTCTCGCGAGGGCTAATGACACGTGGACTCCTGCTTGCTCTATTTGGAAGATTATTGTAGTCAAAATTTACTTTCGATTGGTATAATTTGTTATATTTGCACAAAGAGGGGTTTGGGATGCGGAAAGATGGACGGGAGAGTAAAAATGTGGATGATAGAAGGGAGAGTACCGGAGGTGGCGGGCATATCGATATGGGGACGCTCATTATGCTGGCTCCCCTATTCAAAAGGTTGCTGCGCAGCAAATTCGGCTGGCTGATCATCGCTATAGGAGTTGTCGCCTATATGAATGGTTACAATCCCCTTGCCCTGATAGGTATCGGCAGCCCAACCCAGAGTCGTCCTGTCGATAAGGCCAGGGATGAGAAAGAGGCAAAGTTCATGAAAACGGTATTGGCAGATACGGAGGATGTCTGGCGGGAGATCCTGCCTCAATATGGACTGCGCTATACCGATCCGGTGATGGTACTTTACCGGGGATACACACGCAGTGGTTGCGGTGCAGCACAATCACAAATGGGACCCTTTTATTGTCCGGTAGACAAGAAAGTTTATCTCGACCTGGGCTTCTTCGATGAGTTGGCGAAACGCCATAACGCCCCGGGAGACTTCGCACAGGCCTATGTCCTGGCGCATGAGATTGGCCATCATGTGCAGGATATCCAGGGGACGCTGGATAAAGTGCAGCGCTACAAACAGCAGGTCCGCAGCGAGAAAAAAGCCAATGCCCTGCAGGTGCGTGTCGAATTGCAGGCGGACTGCTATGCGGGTGTCTGGGCGCATCATGCCCAGAAGCGCTTCAATATCCTCGAGCCGGGTGATATCGAAGAGGCACTCAACGCCGCCAGCTCGATCGGAG
>JAOZOG010000381.1 GCA_029933395.1 Sulfurovaceae bacterium
CCACTCCCCAAACGCGTCAGCAAAGCCTTTCTGGAACATCTGAATATCCCGGATCGTCCAATGCATCAATTGAAAACTGTAGAACAGGAAAAACTTCTTGGGTTGAAACACTATGCTTTTGCTCCAGCCGGCACCTTTGGCTACAGCAAGGCAGAGGTGACCAGGGGCGGTGTCGATACGGATGAGATCGACTCGAAGACAATGATGAGCAAAAAGTGCGAGGGGCTCTATTTTGTCGGTGAAGTGCTTGATGTGACGGGGCGTCTGGGCGGATACAATTTTCAGTGGGCATTCAGTTCGGCCACTGTCTGTGCGAAGGCACTCAGCCAATGAGAGCATACTCGGAACCGGAGGCTTTAGCCCCGCATATAGCGGCTGCCCAAAGTAAGTTTGGAATTTTGTTTTGTCCGACGGGCCTAAAGCCCCCGGCTCCAAAGGATAGTTAGAATATGAAAAAGCGTGTACTGTTCTTTCTTATCCTGCTTTTTTTGATCGCCATTATCATTGATCAGTATCGGATAAGGAGTGGGAAGATGGAAATGCAGCAAAAGCAGACGGAAAAAAATGGTGATCTTGTTTTGCGCCACTCGGCATCGCAAAAGGAGCAGAAGAGTATTGTGCCGACAGAGGAAGCGTCACGGGAAACCCCCGTCGTTATAAAAAAAGAGGAACCTGAAGCGCCTCCTCTACAGACCACTCTTGCAGAGCGACTCTCCGAGCTGGGCGCGCAGATCGGGGATCCGGTCTTTATCCGCATCTTCAAACAGAGTGCCGAACTGGAGATCTGGATCAAGGTCGATGAGCAATATGAACTGCTCTATACCTATGAGATCTGCAGGCAGTCCGGTTATCTGGGACCCAAACTCAAAGAGGGTGACAAGCAGGGACCGGAGGGATTTTACTATGTGACAAAAAGACGGCTCAACCCCAACAGCAAGTTTCACCTCGCCTTCAATATCGGCTACCCCAATGCCTATGACAGAGCCCATAAGCGTACAGGCAGCGCTTTGATGATCCATGGTGACTGTGTCTCGGTAGGGTGTTTCGCGATGACGGATGAGAAGATCGAGGAGATTTATGAGTTGGTCGAGAAGGGCCTGGAGAATGGCCAGAAGATTGTGCGGGTACATATCTTTCCTTTCAGGATGAGTAGAAAGAAGATGGAGTACTACAGAATTCACAAATGGTATCCTTTCTGGTCCAATCTCAAAGAGGGGTATGACTATTTTGAGAAGAAAAAGATACCACCCAATGTCAAGGTCAAAAACTTAAAATATGTTTTTGAATAAAGTTGACTGCAGTAGACTAAAAGTTATTTAAGCTGAAGTATGATAAATTTAACCTATCAAAATTAAAAGGAGAATTGATGAAAAAAGTATTTTCAGCAGCGGCTATCAGTGTATGTTTAACGATGGGTGCAACGACGCTGGCGACAGCGGAAAATGCTCCGGCAGCGGTAGCGCAGACCAAGCAGCAGAGTGGTGTGGTGATCAATCTTGCCGGTAAGCAGAGAATGTTGACCCAGAAGATGAGCAAAGAGGCGTTTTTCATCGCCAAAGGGATCGATGTAGAGGCCAATACGGAAAACCTCAAGAAGACAGCGGCACTTTTCGATAAGACGCTTAAGGGTCTGGTCGATGGTGATAGCAGCCTCAATCTCCCCAAAACAGAAAACAAGGAGATCCTTGCACAGCTTCAAAAGGTGGCAGATCTCTGGGCACCGTTCAAAGCCAATATAGAGAAAGTGATTGCCGGCAAAGCAGACAAAGCGACACTCGAAGCGATCGCCAATGAGAATGTTCCTCTACTCAAAAACATGAATGCAGCCGTTCAGATGTATGCAAAAGCAAGCGGCTCCACACTCGCTCCTGCGATGGCCAAAAAGATCAATGTCGCAGGAAAGCAGCGTATGCTCACACAGAAGATGACCAAAGAGCTGCTCATGATCGCCAACGGCATCAACGCAGATGCCAACAAGGAAAACCTCAAAAAGACAGCGGCGCTTTTCGATACGACACTCAACGATTTGATTGCCAACTGCAAGAAGCCTGAGATCAAAGCGCAGTTCGAAGCAGCCAAAAAAGTCTGGGGTGAGTATGCTCCGATCGTCAACAGTGCCGA
>JAOZOG010000382.1 GCA_029933395.1 Sulfurovaceae bacterium
TACCAGTAGTATTCATGTGCGGCGTTTCGCAACTTGATTTGATAATCTTTGAGAGCGACAAGAAAACCCATATTGATGAAATTCTTGCGATACCAGTATTTCTTGCTTTTCGAACTATGCGCCGATACATAGATAGCATCGACGTTCGTATCGAAGGCGTGGGCGGCCCAGTCAATCGGTACCCAATGATCCTTCCACTCGAAAAGTTCTTCGTATCGTTGTATCTTCATGATTCAATTCCCACCAGTTTAAGTTTTTTGAAAGCTATACGAATGTAGCGGTCGTAATCCAAATCCTTCGGTGTTTTGTTCTTTTTTGGCAACACTTGGAACGGTCGGCACCGGTCACTGTTGGGTACTTTGTTTCCATTCTTTGCGTAGTGGATCGTACCGCAATCCTTTGTCGTGTAGACCCATCGCACGACCCGTCCGAGATGCGTTCCGGCGCCCTTGACAACACGTTCCGCACGGGCCTTTTCACGACGTTTGATCTCAGCCATCGTGATACCGTATGTTTCACGCACCTGGGCGGCGGTCATACCCTCTACGAACGGGATGGTGCCATCGTCCTCATAGTACACCGCGCCGCCGTTGACCGTGCGGACGGTGAGGAATTTGCGAATGTCCTTGCAGTTACGGATCGTGTCCTCAATGGGTGTATCGTGAGCGAGATACTCGCGTACCGCTTCGTAGACGATGGGATATTCCGGGTTCTTGTTGAGGCCCGGTTCCGCATAGTCACCTTTGGCTTTGACGGTGCCGTCGGTAAGCACGGCGACATAGGAATTGACACTCTCCATAGCGAGCATTTTATAGTGGGTTTCCTCCATTGTGAGATCGGTTCTTTTCTCCCATTTACGGTACACTTTGCGGAACTTTTCGAGGTCTTTGTTTTTCACTTTGAGTGTGATCGAATCGGTGTTGGCGCTCAGGACATGGAAACCCTTTCGTGTCATCATTTCAATCAGCATCAAAAGTTGAAGTTGTCCCGTAAGCGTTGTGGCAAGAAGCATATCCGGGGCGTAGATTTTACTATATCGTTCACCCATTTTACCGAACGAACTTACCAAAACGAGCTTGAGCGATTTGTCTTTCAGTTTCAGTGCTGCAAGTTCTTGATTCAATTTCTCACGCTTTGTCATTGTCGAACTCCCATATAAACCCCCCGGCGGTGTTACGTTTTCCCTGGCATGCTTTCAGTATATTTTGTTGCCAAATTTTTGTAGCACGGCTGGCCATTGCGATTGAAGGATACGTCGCCACCAAATTACCATTCAGGTCGTATTGTTTTACAGGTGTGTATTGATCTTTAAATACTGAATTGGTACATTCCTTACGCTGTTTGTGTGCTTTCATATAATTTTCACGAAACGCTACAAGTTGGATGTTATCGAGACGATACCCGACCTCATCATCAAGACGATCTATTGATGGTGCAAAATCACGAAGCCATCCACTTTTTTTATACTTTTTCCAAAGTTTCTTAAATTTCTTTTTGTTCTTTTTGAATATGAAATCTGCAAGTTCCTCTTTTGAAAACTCCATATATCCAAAGCCACGTTTATTATTATTTTTTCGCAAATTCGCATATAGAAAACTCAACCAACCTTTTTTGGAATGTTTGTATTTTTGTGATTTCTTTCGCAAACATACTTTACATCGCCGATCACCTTTTACGAATTGTGACGGGTCGGTTTCACCACATTGTGGGCATTTATGATCACTCATCTTCAAGTTCCTCCAGTTCTTTTTTGATTTCAGCCATTCGCTTTTTCACCTTCATTCTTTCATCATATATACCTTTGTATACTTCAATGAAACTCTTACCTATGTGAGATGGATACAAATTATTCTTAATAATAATTGAAGCATACTCCGAATTTACATCGATTTCAATGATGGATTCGTCCCCATCTGATGAATAAAATTCATTCTTATTCACACAATGCAAACCGCCCAATCCCATCGTGTAATGTTTACCGTCTATGATCACCGGATGTTTTTTACCCAACCATTCCGGCATGACCAGTTTACCGGAGTCATTCACCTCGAAACGGTGTGCTTCGATACGTTTCAACATATCCCGCAATTCTTTCGATTTGAACTTGATGCGAC
>JAOZOG010000087.1 GCA_029933395.1 Sulfurovaceae bacterium
ATATTCGGCTTTCAATGGATGGTCCAGCGCTTCCTGCGGTAATGGTTCGCCCTTTAGCAGGGTAGAAATATAGATCACGTATTTAAAGTAAAGTTTGTCTGTAAATTTGATTCTTGCATACTCTTTAAGAAATATTTTTGTCCTAAAGAGATTTCGCATAGATTTTGCTCTCTTCTAAAAAATCTTCAAAGCTTACCGTTTCACCAATGCCCTCTTCTGCTTCTTTCATTGCTTTTAAAGTTTTATCATTGGGTAACTTGACATCAAAAGGGAGCCCTCTCTCCTGCACTACCATCGAAGCAAAGACATTAACTGCGACAACTGAAGCCAGAAGCAGCCCCAGAATAAAAACGATTATCTTCACTTTGTTGACCTTCCAGCTGGAAGCGTACTCTTTTACATTCAGCCCATCACTCTCCAGCGAGGCACCAGTATTTTAGTGTATGCGGTGATCCAGGTCAAAAAACTTATCCGCAGCATAATACATCATAAATGCCAGACCGATCGCACCGATGGCGATCATCCACTCTACGGATGTCGGGGTGTACTCCACCAGTCCCGGGGCAGCCATATATTCACGGATCTTGAGGGGCAGCATCGGTGCGAGCTGGGTGTCGTGTACCAGATCGTAGCGCATCCAGAAGATACCCACCATACCGGTGATAGAGGCATAAACCATCAGCTTGATCGCCCGTCCCCTGCTCAAAACAATGATGACAAATGGGATCAGCATCCCCAGAAGTACTTCACCGATCAGAAAGTTTTTGGAGCTGATCATATGTCGTGCGATATCACCCCGCTCGGGCATATCTCCATAGATCGCGGTCAATGCACGCCAAATCTCGAAGAAGATCAGGATCGCCAAGAGCAATCCAAGCACCTGTGCCAGCGTCACCATAAATTTCTGTACTTCAGGCGGAAAATTCATCTTGTAGCGCCATCCATAGATCAAAAAGAGGAGATAGGAGCCGGTCACCATCGCCGAGAGGATGAAATAGAGCGGGAAAAAGACCCCATTGGCGATCGGGCGGGCGACAAGGAAGCCAAAGACGGCACCCAGGTTGGAGTGTGCTGCCAATCCAACGACCAGGCCGGCAAGTCCGAAGATCTTGGAGTACTTGTGATTTTCATTGTTGAGAAAGAAAAACTCCAGAATGATAAAAAAGAGATAGAGCCCGTAGAGTGTCCCCATCCACCAGATCGCGGAGGTGAGTCCGGGGGTCAATACATTGTAGATCACCATACGCACAGGGTGGCCGATCTCGAAGGCAATCACGGCAAAACCGGTCAGGATCGTGATGATCGCACCAATGATCGCCCGTTTTCCGATGATTTGAAATGCTTTGATATTGAAGACGTGTCCCAGTGAGGACATAATACAGAGACCCGTACTCGAGACAACGAAAAAGACATACATCGCAATCAGCAGGCCCCAGGCATGCTGGCGTGTCACGCCGTAGGCATGGTGCCCCTCGACAAGGTAGGCACCGATACCCCAGAACATCGCTGTCACCAATCCGATCGTAAGCCAGAACATAAAAATATTCAGAGCCGTGAACTCGAAACTGAAAAAGGATTTTACCGTTTGCTTCCTGTAGGGAAGTACTTTACTTAAATTCATCTCCAGCTCCTTATGTCAGATAGAAAAGTTTGGGCTTGGTACCCAGATGTGTTTTGAGCGTATAGTGCTCCCGATCCCGAAGCAGTTTGGAGATCGCACTTTCAGGATCGTCGAGGTCACCGAAGGTACGCACTTTCGTCGGGCAGGTTGCCTGGCAGGCTGTTGTCGTTTTCCCCTCTGAGAGCCGGGTATCGGAGCAGAAGTTGCACTTGTCCACCGTAACGGTCCGGTCGTCGATGTAGCGTGCATCGTAGGGACAGGCCTGCATACAGTAGGTACAGAGGATACACTGATCGGGATTGACCCGCACCACTCCATTCTCATCATAGTAGGTTGCATTGGTGGGGCAAACCTCCTGACAGGGGGCATTGTCGCACTGCTGGCACTGGCTGGGCTGAAAACTGCTCGAACCGATGCTTAGATTGGGGAAGACCCCTTCGATCTCGCGGACACCGACCCAGATGCGGTGCTTGTCCGCTCCCAGAAGGATACCGTTCTCCTCTTTGCAGGCGCTCTCGCACGCTTTGCAGTTGATACAGTTTTTGTAGTCCAGAGCCATTCCGTAGCGTGCCATTATGCCCTCCTTATTTCGACGATGGTTTCGTGCATTGCAGCCGAACCAAAGCTTTTTTCATAATTGTCTTCGATGATGAGATTGTCATTGGCGCCGCGGTGGTGCGCCAGTGTCAACTCAGACGAATCCGCACCAAATCCGTGGGCAAAGAAGAGCACATTTTCTGCGATCTTCTCTGTGGGGTAGGCTTTGATCCTGATCGCACCGATACTGCTTTTTACTTCCACTTCGTCACCCAGTCCGATCCCTCTCTCCTCTGCGATATGTTTATTGATCCAGAGATGATTGTCCGGGAGCAGATCCAGAAGCAGTGCATTGTTGGAGGTACCGCTCTGGGTAAATTGTGCGTGCCTTCCGGTAATGAATTTGAACTTCCCTTTGGGTGTGGGCTTGTAGAGCGCTTCCCTCCAGGTGGGCATCGCATCGATCCCTTTTTTCTTTTCGAGATTGTAGAGGGCGCAGGCGATCTTTTTGGTCGCTGTCCTGAAATCTTTTTTCAATACCGCGATCTCCTCTGTATCGACACAGGTATCGTGATATGGTTCATCATTTACCAGGTCACCCTCGATGACAGAGTAGTGCCGCTTGTGCTCGGGGTAGTACTGGTATTCGTTGACAGATTTCTGTTTGAAATACTTCTCCATATCGGGGTAGAAAACGCCTTTTTCTCTCAATGTTTTCCACGCCTCTTCCCCATAGACACTCGTCACCATGTGATGGTTGATCGTCTCCTGGGAGTGGCGATAACCATCCGCCAGATCATAGCCATCCTCTTTGTAGACAACTTTTTCGCCGCGATCGGCGATCTCCTCCTGGAGTGTCTCGTCATACTTTTTGGAGATTTCAAAAAGCGGCTTGGAGAGCTTCTCACCCAGCCCCCGCATAATTTCGATAACAGGCTTCGTATCATGCTTCGCTTCCACGACCTTCTTGCGCAGGGCGATCGAAGGCTCCGAGCCGCCAAAGGTCTTGACAGGATCTTCGCGCTCCAGGTAGACAGATTCTGGCAACACCACATCCGCCATCATCACCGTATCGCTGGGCATCGTATCGATCACGACGATAAGATCCATCTTTTCGAGCATCGCTCTGGTCTTGTTCGTATTGGGTACGGAGAGCATCGGATTTTGTTTGTAGGCGAAAAAGGCACGGATCGGATAGGGAGCCGTACCGTCGATGATGGTGTTGCGCCACGCGATCCAGGAACCGCTGGCTCCGACTACGGCAGCTTTATCTTTTTCGATCCGCTCTTTGGCATTATCGTAACTGGGGCCGACAATCGCGTGTTCGCCGAGAGGAAGTTTTTTGCCGAAAACGATCCCTCCCTTTTTGTCGATACCACCGCCCATCGCAGAGAAGATCGCCTGGGCACGCCTGAGCTGATAATCCTGCTGACTCCAAGCCGTACGCCGTCCCTGATAGTAGATCGATCGGGGAGCATGCGCCATAAAATCCCGTGCGATGGTATAGATCTCGGCTGCTTTGATCCCCGTAATCTTCTCTGCCCATTCAGGCGTATAGTGATGATCGATGATATGTTTTTTGTAGGCTTCGAAGTCACTCATATTCTCTTTGGCGAAACGCTTGTTATAGCGCTCTTCGGTTATGGCAACATAGGTCAGTGCCAACACAAAAGCGAGGTCGGTTCCTACTTCGATGGGGAGCCAGGTATCCGCATGGGCTGCCGTATTGGTAAAGCGCGGATCGATGACGATGAGCTTCGCCCCTCTGCCTCTGCTTCGCTTGAAGATATCCATCGTATCTGGTGTCACGATCGCTTCGGCACGATTGGCACCGGCCATAATGACGTATTCAGCATTCTCCAGGTCCGCCTGTCCGTAGCCACCGAGTGTCAGCGTGTAGCCTGCGATCGTAGTCGCAAGGCAGATACTGCTATGGTTGACGAAGTTGGCAGAGCCGATCTTCTCTTTCATAAAGGAGGCATAGGTATGCTCTGCCATCCCCTCCCCGGCACAAAATCCGACTGTCGAACGGTTGTCTTTCTCTTCGTCCAGGATCTTGACCATCTTCTCTTTGATATGTTCATAGGCTTCATCCCAGGTCACCCGCTGAAATTTCCCCTCACCCCGTTCACCCACACGGATCAGCGGATACTTCAGACGATCCGGGTCATCAAGCGCCTGTATCCCGGCATTGCCGCGGGCACAAAGCATATTTCTGGACTTGGGAAAGAGAGGATTGGGGTCGAGTTTCGTCAAGACACCCTCCTCGACACGCGCTATCGCAGCACATTTGTTGACACACATTTCGCAGAGGGTTGGAATCTCCTGAAGCCGATCGCTCCATTGGGTTTTTGTCAAACCATAGGCATCCATCTTGCTTTTATGTTTTTTCTCGATCAGCATCGCAGCAGCGGCAGAGACACTCACCACCGTCAACGCAGCCGTGCCCTGAAGAAAGCGCCGTCTTGATATTTCTGTTTTCATTGATATTCTTTTTTAATAAGATTTCTGATTATACATCAATGATAATTAAGTATGAAGCAGTTTTATTCTTGTGGATTTAATAATATTATAAAAAACTCCGCTTTTACAGCGGAACTTGGCATTTCCTTTGAAAAGCCGCAGTGAATCAGTTGAGCAGGTTTCGGATCACGATTCCGTAGTGCATGACAAAAAGGTTCAGGATGAAGATCAGCATCGAGGAGCCGCGAGAGAAGAGGTTTTCTCGCTTGGTGCGCTCCTTGCCGTTGGTGCGGTAGGCGATGATGAAGTGGACTACTGTGGCGATAGTCAGGATCAATACCAGTATCGCCTTCATCTTGAGTGCGTAACTCAACTCGTCCATGCCACCGCCGAAGAGCAGTGGCAGCAGAGAGTAATAGTCGCCCAGTACGAAACCACTTCCCAGCAGAATCACGAGAGCCCAGACTTCGAACCATCCGAAGATCGGCCCAACATGAGGATAGACGGCCTGCTGCACCTTCTTGTCTCTCAGAGTCACTCCGAGTACGAACATAAATACCGATCCGCCGATCCACGAAATCGCTGCGATCAGATGAAGGTGAAAAACCCAATGACTCATACGCTACTCTCCCAACTTCAATACTGCCATAAAGGCTTCCTGCGGTACCTGCACTTTGCCGATCGACTTCATTCGCTTCTTTCCGGCCTTCTGTTTCTCGAGCAGTTTTCGCTTTCGGGTGATATCCCCGCCGTAACATTTCGCCGTGACGTTCTTGCCCATCGATTTGACGTTGGTACGGGCGATGATATTGTTGCCGATACTCGCCTGTATCGCTACTTCGAAGAGCTGTCTCGGGATGAGCTCCTTGAGCTGTGCGACAAAGGCAAGCCCTCTCGAACGTGCCTTCTCTTCGGGAACAATGATAGAGAGTGCATCGACCACTTCACCCGCTACCCGGATATCGAGTTTGACCAGTTTCCCTTCGCGGAAACCGATCGGTTCATAGTCGAAACTCGCATAGCCCTTTGTCGTGCTCTTGAGTTTGTCGTAGAAGTCCATCACGATCTCGTTCATCGGAATATCATACTCCAGAAGTACCCGGTTCTCATTGAGGTAATCCATCTTGATCTGGATACCCCTGCGGTCGTTGAGCAGCTTGATGAGATTGCCCACAAATTCGTTTGGGGTGAGAATCGTAGCTTTGACATAGGGTTCGAAGATTTTGTCGATGTTTTGCGGCTCCGGCAGTTCGCTGGGGTTTTGAATCTCGACTGTCTCTCCATCTGTTTTGAGAACTTCATAGACAACGGTTGGTGCTGTGGCGATCAGGTCGAGATTGAATTCGCGCTCCAGTCGCTCCTTGACCACCTCCATATGCAGCATCCCAAGGAAACCGGTCCGAAATCCGCTGCCCAGTGCCAGTGAACTCTCCGGCTCGAATGTCAGTGCACTGTCATTGAGTTTGAGCTTGTTGAGCGCATCACGAAGGTCTTCGAACTTGTCCGTCTCGATCGGGTAGATACCGGCAAAGACAAAGGGCTTGGCGGGTGCGAAGCCGGGGATCGCTTCGGTTGCCGGATTTTTCGCATCAGTGATCGTATCCCCTACTTTCAATCCATCGACTGTCTTGAGGCCCATCACGACGATACCGATTTCTCCGGTAGCGATCTCTTTGGTCTTGACCGGGGCGATGGGGTTGGGATACATCAGGTCGAGTACCTGGTGGTCCTCTTTGGTGCCCATCACTCTGACCACCTGCCCCTTTTTGATACTGCCGTCAAAGACACGTACCAGAGAGAGTGCGCCCAGATAGTTGTCGAACCAACTGTCATAGATGAGGGCTTTAAGCGGTGCCTTTTCATCGCCCTGAGGTGCCGGGATACGCTCCACGATCGAGTCGATCAGCTCCTTGACCCCCTCTCCTGTCTTGGCGGAGACCAGGTTGTGCTCGGTACAGTCCAGACCGATCGCCTCTTCGACCTCTGCCAATACCCTGTCGGGATCGGCGGCGGGGAGGTCGATCTTGTTGACGACAGGAAGAAGCTCCAGTTCGTTCTCCAGTGCGATATAGACATTGGCGATGGTCTGGGCCTCGACCCCCTGTGCGGCATCGACGATCAGCAGTGCCCCTTCGGAGGAGGCCAGTGAACGGCTCACTTCATAAGAGAAATCGACGTGGCCCGGAGTGTCGATCAGGTTGAGGATATAGTGCTCGCCATCCTTGATATAGTCCAGACGTACGCTCTGTGCCTTGATCGTGATCCCACGCTCCTTTTCGATATCCATCGTATCCATCACCTGTGAAGACATCTGCCGATCAGACACTGCCCCACACTCCTGGATGATCCTGTCCGCCAATGTAGACTTGCCATGATCGATATGGGCGATGATCGAAAAGTTTCGAATAAGCGACTGTGGTATTTTTGCCATTAAAAAACCTTGTTTTTTACGTGTTATGTGTTGCGTGCTATGTGCTACGCACTTTTTTATCCCTCACGGGAACAATCTATTTTCTAAAATATTTTTTTAGTAGTTAAGCGTAAATATGCATTCCCAAGCTGGAGCTTGGGAACGAGAGAGACCTGTCTCGGTTCCTCATTACTAATTACTCATTTAATTTTAGTGCATTTCAAACAGCGAATTGACACTCTCATTGTTGTGTACTCTCCGGATCACTTCACCGAGCATGACGGCTGTGGAGAGCATTTTGATCTTTTTGCAGCTTTTTGCCATCGGAATCGTATTGGCGACGACGAGTTCGTCGAGGGCGCCGTTTTGGATACGTTCCAGTGCCGGGCCTGAGAGTACGGGGTGCGTACAGCATGCCATGACGCTGTTGGCCCCCAGATCCTTGAGTGCTTTGGCACCCTGCACCATCGTGCCTGCTGTATCGATCATATCGTCGATCAGGACTATGTCCTTACCCTTCACATCACCGATGACATTCATCACTTCCGACTGATTTGCTTGCTCTCTTCGCTTGTCGACTATGACCATATCCAGGCCCAGCTTCTTGGCAAAATAGCGTGCTCTTGCCACACCGCCGATATCGGGCGAAGCGATGACGGGATTGGGGAAGTTTTTTGACTTGATGTAGTCGAGGAAAAGGATCGCGCCGTAGAGGTTATCGACAGGGATATCGAAAAAGCCCTGGATCTGTGACGCATGCAGGTCGACGGTCACCATACGGGAGATGCCGGATGTTTCGATCATATTGGCGACCAGTTTTGCCGTGATCGGTACTCTGGGAGCTGCTTTTCGATCCTGCCTGGCATAGCCGAAATAGGGAACGATCGCCGTAATCGACTTGGCCGATGAGCGCTTGAGGGCATCTGTCATGATCAACAGCTCCATCAGGTTGCCATTGGCAGGTGCACAGGTAGGCTGCACGATGAAGACATCTTTGCCGCGCACACTTTCTGCGATCTGGATATTGATCTCTCCGTCGGAGAAACGGTTGATACTCGCCTTGGAGAGAGGCATCTCCAGATACTTCGCTATCTCTTCGGAGAGCTCAGGATTTGCCGTCCCCGAAAAAATCATATATCCACTCATTTTCCCACCTTATATTTTGCAAAATTATGATTGACATAATACACAAATCTTATTAAAACGGCGATTGTTGGCCGAAATCAAACCGG
>JAOZOG010000088.1 GCA_029933395.1 Sulfurovaceae bacterium
TATCTTTTTGGGGATGGCGGAGAGCATCAGATCGGCCTGATAGGTCTCCTCGTCGATCTGCACCATATAGGCGACTTTGGATTCAGAATACCCCTCTCCGAAGTCGATATAAAGCTTGGGTGTCAGAGCGCTTTGGGAATCCATCCTGACGCGCACACTGATCCAGCCGGACATCACTCTGAAAAGAGGTGTTTTCAGGCGAAATTGCGGATCGTTATCTGTGGCTTGCCACTCACTTTTACTCAATCTTTTGAGTCCCCTCACCGGTTTCAGAGATGGCGAAACTCTCTGCAGCGCAGGGAAAAAAATGGAAGTGATGAAATGCGCCAAACAGTGACCTTTTTTGAGTATGGAAATATCCTTATTTATTTATTGTACAATATATTCTATTAAATAAGGTCGCAGGTAGTTATGAATCAAACAGGCAACATCGAGGGAAAAAATATACTTCTTCTCCAGGGGCCAATGGGCAGCTTCTTCCGCAGACTGGACCTGGCCTTCAGAGAGAGAGGTGCCCATACTTTTAAAATCGGTTTTAATGCCGGCGACTCTTTTTTCTCCAATAGAGACAACTATATTCCCTATCGTAAAAAACCCGAAGAGTGGGAACACTATATTCGCTATTTCTTGAAAGAGCGGGAGATCGATATGATCTTTCTTTTTGGGGATTGCCGATACTATCAGAAGATCGCTATCGAGCAGTCGCTGGAGCTTGGCATCGATGTATTTGTTTTTGAGGAGGGGTATCTCCGTCCGGACTTTATCACCCTGGAGCGCTACGGTGTCAACGACTTTAGCAAGATCAGCAGAGACCCGGAATTCTATCGCGGTCTGGATCTGAAGACATTCAAACCCAAAGAGATACGTGACACCCACCCCAAATACTACCGAAAAGGCTGGAGCGCCACGACCTACTACACCCTCTCCGGACTCTTATGGTTTCTCTATCCCCATTATCGTCACCACCGGCACTTCAGCTTCCTCACGGAAGCTTTCTGGGGCGTGCGCAATGCCTTTCGAAAATACAAGTATCACATCACCGAGAGAGATCTTCTCGAAACGATCGTGGAGAAATATAGTAATACCTACTATTTCGTTCCGCTGCAAACCTACAATGACTTTCAGCTGACAGAGCACTCAGACTTCTCATCGATCGAGTCATTTATCGAGCGGGTGATACACTCGTTTGCAAAATACGCACCAGACAATAGGCTCCTGATCATCAAACATCACCCTGAAGACAGGGGCAGAAAGAACTACATGAGATTTATCGATACCCTTGCCCAAAATCTGGGTATCGAAGAGAGGGTTATCACTATCTACGATCTGCATCTTCCCACCTGTATCGTAAACGCGATCGGTACCGTCACGATCAACAGTACGGTAGGTATCTCCTCACTTCTCCATGGTAAACCGACGATCACACTGGGAAATGCCATCTACGATATCGAAGGCCTGACCTGTCGGGGAATGTGTCTCGATGATTTCTGGACAAATTATAAGGTACCGGATAGAGAATTGTTTGAAAAGTTCAGGCGCTATTTGATAGAAACGACACAGTTGAACGGGAGTTTTTACGGGGTGTTCCCGGAGGAGTTGCGCAATCCACAGGGTGGATAAAATCCACATTATGAATGCTCCGCTGCACGATAATAGCGCTCGGGGCCAATCGTTTTGAGCAGTGCCAACTCTATCAACTCTCCATCGATATCGCCCTGCTGACTGAAAAGATGCTGGATCTTCCCCCGGGCTTCGGGGGCGGCGGCATAGATGCCCGGTGTGATCGCTTCACCCATCGAGGAGACCATGCACCCTTCCGGCGCGACATTGAGCACCAGATCGTATCCCTCCTGTAGCTTCAGCAGCGCTTCACCCACATAGGGTACCAGTTCACCGCCGGGGCGTTTCGTTTTGATCACGGTTTCTGCAGTGTCGAGTACCTTGGGCATCGACTCGGGCATCTCCAGGCCGGCGGCATCGTAAAGCGGTTTGGCGATGATGCGGCGCAGGATGAAGTGGATCGTGTGGAGTCCGGCAAGGCGCAGCCTTTTTTTGCTTCTGTAGCTCCTGAGCCGTTTGCGCTCGTTGTCCGGAATCTGATATTTCAGCTCTTCACTGCTCTCTTTGACCGCCTCTTTCGCACGCATCAGCATTCCGGCAAGCTTGTAGTCGAGGAAGCTCCAAACCGGCGTGTGTGTCAATTCAAACTGTCGAAAGCCCAGGGTGGCCAGGAGGCTCTTGTGGATATCCTCGTACTGGGCGATGCGCATATAGGCTTCTCCGTCGATATGGACACGTATCGGCTTGCCATCGAGCGGCCGGGAGCACCAGCGTTTGGCAAATGCTTTGACGGGTTTTTGCAGGTCGCTGCGATAGAGGCCGTAGGCAAAATAGTTGACGAGATAGTTGATGCCCGGAACCCTCTCGAAGGTTTTCGATACCCGCAATGCAGCGGCCGAAGGGGTCATCCTGTGCTCCAGAGTCGCGTGAAGCTCCTCTTTGAGCGTATCGAATGCCTCCCTGAACTGCCGATACTCCTCATAATCCCTGCATTGCGAACTACCATCAGCAAGCAGCTGATGCAGGACGCCCTGCAGGATCGCACTCTGGATACCACGCACAAAGACCCACTTGGGAAAACCGGTATTGAAGCCTCTGTTTTCGTGGCCGACCAGGAACTGCATCACAACTTTTTCAGTATCATCACCCTCGCTCTTCGCTTTCCGGTGGGCAAAAATCTTGTGCGTCTCCACATACTGCCCCTGGCGGCAGGGACCGAGGCCTTTGTTGTTGAAAATCAACAGGCGGGTCTTTTCTTTGAAGTCTGGATCTTGCCCTTTGCGCTGCTTGAAATCTTCCATCGCTGCCATCACATCCCCATAGACCGCAGCCAGCGGTGCACAGACCGAATCACCCGCTGCAGTGCGGCCATCCTTGATCGCTTTTTGCAGATCATATCGCTCATCATAAAGGTCGATACAGGTAAATCCTGCGGCACGGATTACGGAGGTGAGGACACGATTGTCGGAGAGTGTGGGGAAATAGATCGCATCGGTATGGGGATCGAGCGGTTCATCGTTGATCAGCTTGTCGAGTACCTTGATCTCGAAGCCCTCTTTTTTGGCATTGGTCACAGCATCGTGCAGATTGGACTGGAGCTGTTTGACATAGGTATTCATCCGGTTTTCGAGATGGGCAAGCTCCTTGATGACGGCATCGGACTGGATCTGCAAAAAGGGGCGCTGACGGGTGAGTTCGTTGATGAGCGGATTGCTGACACTGTCTGGACCGCAGAGGAATGTCGAAACCTGCACGACGGGAAGCAACCGGTCGGAATCCTTTTCGATATGCTCGAAAATCTTTTTCAGCCCGGGATGCCCCGTCACCTTGTAGAGTTCCCGGCGTGAAGCGGCAGCGGCGAGTGTGGCGATCAGATGGGGATTGCGCCAGTAAAGGTGTTTGAACTCCGGATTGAAATCGGCATCGAGCAGATAACCCGGAATACCGGCCATCCCCTTGTCGCGAAGCAAGCGGCCGATATGGCTATCGTAGATACCGGGGTTGAGAATATACTCGCGCCCCAGAACCAGGGCGACTTCACGGCCCTCATCAATGGCTTTCTGTGCCAATTCCGCCGCATAGTCCGCTGCCTCGCGGTAGAGCCCTCTCTGGGCCCGGAGTGCTTTGTCCACGATCTCCCGGAAAGATTCATAATCCGGTTCGACACGATAGTGCTCAAAAACAGCTGCAAGGCGGGGATAGATCTTTTGGGCGATACGGTCGGCATCCTGCACCTTAAGGTCGAGATGAAAGAGATGGATATCCGCCTCTTTGTTGATGGTTTCCGCAATCTTTTTGGCAACGGCGAAGCCACCCTGGTTGATCGTACAGGTACGCCCGAGAGAGTGGTCTCCTTTGACGGGAAGAAACTCGATCTGCGGTGCCAGGATCAACCCGTGAGCCTGGCTGCTCAGCCTCAAAAACTGTCCCACCGCACCGATATGCGGTGCACAGGTATCGATATGGAAATGGGGCTGCGCCTCGGTGATATCACTGCCCTGAATCGTATCGACCTCTACGGGAATACCCAGCGGCGTGAAGAGCGAAGCAAAAAACATCGCCCACTCGGAGACGGCAAAACTGCGCGGAATTACCAGGCGGTTCGGGTCCGCCGAATGGGGCAGGCGACTATCGATAAATTCCCAAATTTGTTTGTAAGTGTCCCTGGTGCCCTTCGCTCCAGACCCTTTGCCTGCCTGAAATTCATTGATGGCGGTGCATCCGCCCAGACTGAAACCAAAGCGTTTCCCCTCCTCAGTCACACTGCTGAGATGCGAGCGGTTGCAGAGTGCGCTGGCATCTCCGCAGGCTGCGCCTTTGCACTGGATGATCTTGCGGGTATACTCTTTGTCGATGAAAGTATCGAGTGAAATCTCCACACTGCTTTGCGTATCGAGTTCGGTCAGGGAAGCGACCAGCCCGATACAGGCACGATGTCCCGGGTCTGGCGGTACGAGACAGTAGGTATCTCCACCGATAAAATGCTGAAGACGGTGCGTAACTGCCAGCGGCAGCGGATCACTGAGCATCGTCTGGCCATGCAGCAGCGTAACGGTATGCGGAGGCAGTTCAATCTGGCTCCAGAGCGTACGAGCCATATTCTCCACGATTGCCCAGTTGGCAGAGGCGAGGATCTCATCACTGGGATACCCCTCTGCCTGAAGCTTACGGGCATTTTCCATCAGGAAGACGGCACAGGTGGCATTGATGGTGTATCCTCTCTCAGCAGCGAAAGCCAAATCACAGGCGAGACCGATATCATCGATATTGAACATCGACGTAAGGGTATCCATCAAGCTGCCCGTACCGGCGGAACACTTGACATTCATTGCATTGTCATAGAGTTCGCCTTTTTCAAGTGAAATCGAGGAGATCTTCGTATCCTCACCGCCGATATCGACCAACAGACAATATTTCTCGTTGACTTCGACTCCGGATGCCTTCAGCTGCCGGATATGCTCACGGGCATAGTCGATAGAGCCGCGGGCATGCGCATAATTCTCCACCAGCGCAGTGACCCTGTCCGCCAGTTCGGGGTAGATACTGCTGAGAGATTTTTTGACCTGGTAGCGCGCGCTGCCGGTCAAGCCGATCTGGACGATACGAAGTGAATCGATACCTCTACTTTTAAGGTCGAGGAATATCTGCTTGATCGTATCGATGGTATCACCGGCATTGGAGTAGGAGCCTTTGTGGAGTATCTCTCTGCCACTGCTGTCACTGATAACGAGCTTGGCCATTGTCGAACCAACATCAAGTCCGAGTATAACCGGTGCTTGTGACAATGCAACATTACGTGAGTTTGTTGGTGCCATATTGGGAATCCGATGGTAGAGCTTCCTGGATGAAAATTTTTCAAGAAGCTGATACATCGCCGGGTACTCGGTGAGTTTCGGCCTTTTGACGATATGCCGTTGGGACTGGGCAAAGTTACCCTCCCCGATACTCCGCTCCAGATAGCGCAATCCCCTGATCGGCAACTCTCCCTCTCTGTCATAGCGGACTTTCCCGACACCGATCTCTTCGAAATAGTCCTTGGCACAATCACGGGCGAACTGCCACCTGAAAATACCCCCCGTCAGCCAGACCGTATCGACTTTGGAGGGAAACTTTTTGCAAGCTTTGAGGACTTCCGATTTGAGTGTGACAGCGAGGGCGAAATCGAGCGGTATTCCCTGATTTTTGTCGGAGATGGTGGCGGATGAGGCAAAGACACCGCAGCGGTCGGCGCGAATATTGACCTCCTGTCGTTTGATACAGTTTTCTTCGCCGATATACCCTCTCAGCAGACTGTCGACCTCACTGTGAGGGATATCGAGCTTTTGCAGGACACGGTCCAGGTTGACACCCGATCCCGCTCCGCAGCGTGGGTTGACGATGAGCATATCCTCTTTGAGGTTTCCCTCACTGTCGATGCCTACGATCATATAGCCCGAAGAGGATATCTCCAGAATACCGAGAGACCCTTCCTCTGACAGGCTGCGTGCAGCAGCCCAGAGTGCAGCTGAGGCAAGAATGCGCTCTCCCCGGCCGATGGAGCGATAGAGTGCTGCCTGAAGTTTGCCGGTCATATAGACTGCGACATCACTATTCAGGGAGTCCAGATCCTCTCTCTCGATCGCTTCGGAGAGGTTTTGATTGCTTGGGATATTCAACTTGCCGATTCTCTTCCCGTCTCTGTCAAAGGCTGCTATCTTGATCGTATTCACTCCGGCATCGATGCAGAGCGCTTTTGCCTCGGAGAGCATACCGGCAAAACACTCATTGCCGGCCAGCTTCTTCTTTGGGAGTGTCATAGAGTAGAAAGGCTAGTCAAAATAGTATACCAGGCCGGCACCTACGAAATTGGAGCCGACTTTGGACGGGGCGATCAGGCCATAGATACCTGACCGGTGATGCACCCTCATAAGCAGATGAAGGGATTCGAGAGAAGGCGTATAGACTTCAAGGTCGAAGTGAAGATAACTCTGAAAACGGTAATACTCCAACGTTCCATCATCTGCGATCACAGGATCCTCATAGGTCGGTGTGCCGAAAGCGTAAGAGAGCCCGATACCCGCAGCGATATCGAAGTTGACCGGACTATCATCCGGAAGAAGATGATTGTACCTGGCTGTCACAGCACTATCCAGTTCCAAATGGGACTGCATACCCGAATGTTTTGCAGCAACAATTGTAAGACCCAACTCTACAGGATCATTCTTCTCTCCCGATGTCGCCGAGAAAGGCAGAAAAGTCCCTACAGCATAGAGGTGTGTATCTTCTGTAGGCAGATCCAGGCCGACGATATCTCCAGGAATTTCCCTGAGATTATCATCTACGCCTTTAGCCCAGTAGAGAGAGACATTTTGAAATGTCAAACCGCTCTCGTCTGCAGCATTCATGTAAAGGGGAGTGCAAAGTAAAAGTGTGAGAAGAATTTTTTTCATTTTAATCCCTGTGGTCTTTAAGAATTGTCAGTACGGTCATAATAATTCCGTAGAGGAAAGCCAATATCAGCAGAATAGTAAACGTATCTTTATACTTGGCGGGATAGGTGTAGGACTCCGAGACGATTGGTGTCGTGATCGTCAGAAGGTTTTTGGCGTTTTGGCTCACTTCGATTTCCAGCTCCTCCTGATTGATCAGGGATTGGCGGTAGATCTCTTTGTTGAACTCCATCTCATTCTTGAGCAGTTCATAATCAAAGACATTTTCATTGAGTTCTCTTTTTTTCGTCCCCTGGCCTGTCATTTTATGTTTGATTTTGTTGATATTTTTACGGATATTCTCCATGGTGTCTTTCAGTAGTCTCATTTCGTAGGTATTTTTATTGAAAAATTTCGCTTTACTATTGTACTCAACCTCTTTTTGCATCAGCTCACTCTCAAGGTTGGCGATAATCGTACTTTGAGTCTGCACATCGACGTTGGGGTCGATCGTCAGGTTCTTATTCTGGTACCTCATCATCTCTTTGATCGATTCGATAAATGCTGCCTGATTTTCCCCTACCTGCTTCTTGATGAATCCCAGTGCGACTCTGGCATTCGCCTTTTCGAACTGGTTGATCACATCTGCAGAACGGTCGATGATCGCCTGAAGGATCTCTTTGGAGGTATTGCGGTCGGCATTGGCATAGTCGATCGCCAAGGTCCCGGTGGATTCATCATAGGTGATGATCAGATCCTCGTTGAATTTCGCCAGGAAATTCTCCTGATTGGCTTCATGGAACTTGAAAGTGGCATCTTCATAGAGACGATTCAATATGTCGATCTTCTCGCTGGTATAGTATTGGCTGAGTCGGAATTTATACTCCAAAAAATCGTACATTTCGTGGGATTTGATATAGAGCTCCAGGAGCTTGGAGGATTTGGTATCTTCCGATACGCCTGTCATAAACATCGATCCAAGCGAATCCATCGCCTGTTTTTTTGCCAGGTCTTTGAGCGCAACGACAGCATGAGACTCATATCTCTCCGTCTCGTATAGAAAGATATAGGTCGCCGATAGTGCAAAAATGATCGTAAAGAGTATCTGGAGTATTTTATTCATTTTTTCTCGCTTTTTTATTGATTTCTTCATACATTTCGACCGCATCGTCGATATGGTCGAAGTAGTGTAGTTGCCCTTCATGTACCAGCAGTCCCATGTGGCACATCTCTTTAAGTGTCGGCATACTATGGCTCACCAGTAGGATCTGGCTG
>JAOZOG010000383.1 GCA_029933395.1 Sulfurovaceae bacterium
ATGTGGGATCGAAGTATCAAAAAGAGTTTATGAGTGATCTCAAACTCGTATACAACCTCCCCTCCCGAAAAATTATACCTATAAATCTCCCTAAGCCCCAATAAGCCGTCATCTCCTACATTTTCAAAGCCAAACTCTCAGTTAAACATAGGTATAATTATACCTACCTTAAGGAGGAGAAGATGTCCATCGTCCACCTGAAAAACAAAAAGAACGGCACAGTCTATGTTTACGAGTCGCGCAGTTACTGGGACAAGGAGAAGTCGCAGCCAAGAAATAAACGCACCTGTATCGGCAAACTCGATCCCGATACGAAAGAGGTGATCTATAATGCACGCTACCGGGAGAGGCAACATACTCAGCAGAAACCAGGTCGCCCTTCCTCACTGGAATACCAAAGATACTTCTACGGCGCCACTTATCTTCTCGATCGAATCGGGGAGAAGCTCGGTATCGACGATGACCTGAAGGCCTGCTTTCCGGATACCTACAAGCAGATACTCTCCATAGCCTACTATTTGATTCTCGAAGCGAAGAATCCCCTAGTGCGCTTTGGGCACTGGGAGAGAATGCACAGGCACCCCTATGGGAAACCTATTCCTTCACAAAGGAGCAGTGAGCTCTTTGCCGGCATCGGCGAAGATGCCAAACAGCGATTCTTCTCGCTGCAGAGTGAAAGAAGACTCGAAGAGGAGTACCTTGTCTACGATACCACCTCCATATCTTCCTATTCCCAGATGATCAAGCAGGTCAAATATGGCCTCAACAAAGACCACGATCCTCTCGCGCAGATCAACCTGGCACTATTGATGGGGCAGACAAGCAGGCTGCCTGTCAGTTATCGAAAGCTTCCTGGCAACATCTCCGATGTCACTACGATAAAGAAGCTGCTTGGCGACCTGAAGCAATCTCCCATCAAGAAAGTGAAACTGATACTCGATAGAGGATTCTACTCCAAAGAGAATATCGATGCACTCTATACCCATCACTATAAGTTTCTTATCGCAGCCAAAACATCTCTATCTCTCATCAAGACTCATCTTGACGAAGCAAAAAAGAGTATGGCCACAAGAGCCAATTACAGCAGTGTACACGGCCTTTATCTCAAATCTTTCCCCATCAAGTGGCATTACACCCACATCAAGCCCAGAAGCAAAGAGAAGGTAGAGGAGCAAAGACGACTCTATCTTCATCTTTATTACAACGATCAGCGGGCCACAGATGAGAAGGTGCGGTTCAATGCGTTGCTCGATAAGCTCGAAGAGGAGTTGGGATCAGGAAAAAGAGATCCGCGACACGAAAAACTCTACCAGAAGTATTTCACATTCAAAAAGACGCCCGTCAGGGGTGTCCGCATCATTCCAAACGAAGCGGCCATCAAAGAGAAAGAAGAGAGGATGGGATACTTCGCTCTTATCAGCAATACACTCAAGAGTGCCACTGAAGCTATCGATATCTATCGCTCCAAAGACAGTATCGAAAAAGCTTACGACGATCTAAAGAACCGTTTGAGTATGCGTCGTACTTTGGTTTCCTCCGAAGAGAACCTCGAAGGAAAACTCTTCGTACAGTTCGTTGCGTTGATCTATCTCTCCTCTATCAAACAGAAGATGGATGCAAAGGGATTGTTCAAACACTACACACTTCAGGGGATGCTCGATGAACTTGACATCATAGAACAATTCGTGCAGCCGGGGAAAAGTCCGCAGGTTGGAGAATTGACTAAAAAACAGAAGATGATCTATGAGGCTTTGGAGGTGGAGGTGGTGGCATAGGTATAATTGGGCGGGAATGTAGGTCGAAAGGGCAGCTTTGATATTGGGCTCGGGACGGCTTGTGATTATGATTCGGATATTGGACGGCAGGTAGATGAATTTCTCTTCTATCATTCGAGCCAGCCTATTGGAGACCATACCATCCTTCTTTTCATTCGCTTCATCTATACCGTCTATGACTATGACGAAAGTCTCGTTACTGTTCGTGACTCTTTCGAGAGGATTGAGTATAAGCTCATCTATCAATGTATATAGACTTTTGCCTTCAAGTTGCAGATTTTGAACCTCTTCGCGATATTGTCCAAACTGGCTTTGAAGATAAG
>JAOZOG010000384.1 GCA_029933395.1 Sulfurovaceae bacterium
GTGCTTTTTCCGAAAAAGCACTGCAGCTGATCGTCGCCATCTCGATGCGGTCCACCGCCTCGTCCAGCGGCCTCAGACGCCTGAGATATTCCGCGCGGCTCAGTCTTTTTTCACGGTAGAGACGGTAGAGGTGCATACGTTCTTCGTTGAGGGTTTGAAGAGTCATCGCAATTTCGCGTGTCCGTGGCTTTCGGCTGCGGTTTGTGGAACACTTCTGCAGGTGTTGATATACCTATTGACGCGGATTTCGTACCCTTTCCAACTTCTCTCCGATATTTGAAATCTGTCAAAATGTTCTTTCCATATATGACTGTGTGTCTGGTCAGTGTCGAATGTACCGGTGTGAAGCACCAATGCCGGGAACTGCGACGATAGGATAGATACGAGTCTCATCCAATGGCTCCTTTGCAATCGGGATGAACCAATCGTATGCCATTACAAGAAAAAAGACCATGTCGTTTTGCCTCTGTTTTTGGCGTGTGAAATGACCAGTAAAGTTTGCATGTAACTAAAATGTTATGTATTTCATACAAAAATTAAAATAATTGTTTGAAAAATACAACAATATAGTCAATTTTTGTATAATATGACAAAAAAGAGTCAATCATGAATAATCTGTTAGACCTTCTGGTCGAAAACTCTACGCGTCTCATTACATGTTGCGATATTGTTTACCGGCGTGGATTTCTTGAATCCATTGACTTTTCCCAAAAAATGATCGGGCTGATTGGGGCACGTGGAGTGGGAAAAACTACAGCTATCCTGCAACATTTGCAGACACTTGACCTGCCTTTTGAAAAAAAACTCTACATTAGTGCTGATATGATCGAAATCGCCGATATGAGCCTTTTCGAGATTGCCAGATTTTATGAAAAGCATGGTGGAGAGGTACTGGCAATCGACGAGATCCACAAAGCAAAAGAGTTCGAACGAGAACTCAAAAACATTTATGACCGTCTAAATCTTCAGATCATATTCAGTGGGAGTAGTGCTTTGCGTCTAGAACATGCCAAAGCCGACCTAAGCCGTCGGGCGTTGATCTACCGTGTGCAGGGGCTCTCCTACAGGGAGTTTTTGGAAATAAAACTTGGACTTTCACTGGAAAACTACCCATTGGAAACTCTTTTGGAAAATCATGTGCAAATCGCTTCATCCCTATTTCGGGAGTTCAAACCATTGGAACATTTTGGCGAATATCTGAGATCTGGCTATTACCCTTTCTATTTCGAGGACAAACGACGCTATCTCCAGCGTCTGGAAAGCACCATCAATGTCATCATCGAAGTCGACCTCCCGGCCGTCTTTTCCGTCAAATATGACAATATAGTTGCGTTGAGAAAACTGGTAAAACTGCTCTGCCTTTCCGATCCCTATAAACTCAATATCAGTGAACTAAGCAAAAAGATCGGAATTCCCCGTGATAGGCTCTATCGCTATCTCGATTATCTAAGTGCCGGATCGATCTTGCTTCCCATACACCCCAAAGCCCGGGGTGAGCGCATCTTTGCCAAACCCGCCAAACTCTACCTCCACAACCCCAACCTTTATCATGCCTATTGCCGTGAAGCCAGAACCGGTACGATAAGAGAGTGCTTTTTCGCCAGTAGCCTGAAGCTCCATCACACTCTCTATGATAGTGATAAAGGAGATTTTCTAGTAGATGAAAAGTATATATTCGAAATAGGCGGGAAAAAGAAGGGTTTCGGACAGATCAAAGATATACCCGATTCCTATGTTGTCGCGGACGATATAGAAATAGGCTATGGCGGTAAAATACCGCTTTGGCTGTTTGGTTTTTTGTATTGATGGAATATTAATCTTGGAAGAGTGTCAAAAATAGAAATATACTTCTTCATCTTAAATATACAACTGAGAATGCTTGGAAAATTGGATTGGAAAAATAGGCAGAATAAAAGTAGCCCGTCCCTTTTAATTTCTTTGAAGGTGCTTTTTCCGCAAAAACACTGTAGCTGATCGTCGCCATCTCGATGCGTGTCAAGCGAATCATCCAGCGGCCTCAGACGCCTGAGATATTCTCTGCGGCTCAGTCTTTTTTCACGGTACAGACGGTAGAGGTGCATACGCTCTTCGTTG
>JAOZOG010000089.1 GCA_029933395.1 Sulfurovaceae bacterium
TCCATAACAGAGTATACTGCGGCATTACCTGATCAAAATCGGCGCCCATCTGGTTCAAGCGCTTTTTCATCGATGTGAAAACGGATTTCCTTGATAACTGATAAAACGAATCGGCTGGCATATAATACACGCCGTCTCCTCTTTTCCGCAGTGCTGTGCCATTTTAAATTGGCTCTATTATACTTCATGCACTCTTTGAAGCGGCTCAATGGCACAGTGGCGGCATCAGAGGACTGATATGTCATCCCGAAGCGTTTTTCCGGCTGTCACGGCTTAGAAGCACAGAAACTTTTTTAGGAAAAACGGCCGCTTAGGGGGAGTTGTGCGAGTGCTGGGAACAGGAACATCCGTTACCGGCGGTTCGGTAGGGAGCTGTATGGCCGCTCGTCCACTTTATCTGTGACGAAAGCAATATCAACGGGAAAAATCCCCGATGACAAGATAGGCTGCGCCTCTGTCAGGATTGGCTACGGCGACCAGCGCATTTTCGTTGACGGCAACAGAATTTCTTGGATCGTCACCCATAAAACGTCCGACCGTTGCGATTTTCTGCATCGTGCCGTCGAGGCCGATTTTGAGAATTTTGAGGCTTCTTGAACTGTTGTTCGGATCAGGCTGAATGGAGTAGGTGTACAGAACACTTTCATCTGTGACGGTCATATCGATTTTTGTGATGTCACTGTAACTGGCCAGCGTGGCGTCGTCTTCCACCTGTGCTATTTCACGGGTTTCTCCGCTGGTCGAAAGCAGTTGGAGGCGGTGCGTCGTGTCGAACTGTATGTCGAGATACTGACTGTTGAACGAATGGACATCTCCGTAGACGACGATCTGCTGCTCTCCTTTGTCGAAGGCTTCCCCGGTAGAGTAGAGATTGTCATCCACATGGAATGCCTTGCCTTTGTAGGGGAAATATACAATATCGTTGTTCAGGCGCATTTCTCTGCCGTAATAACCGCTCACAACCTGATGGGGCGTGCCGACAGAAGGATGGATCTGCAGTGCATTGACCATTTTGACACCGTCCTGTGAAATGGAACGGTAGACGACAAAGGTTTTGCCCCGGTGATTCAGTGCCCTGATGGAATCGATCTGCTCACCTGAAGAAGCGGTGACGAGGGAGTTGTGAGCAGAAGCGGTGTGGCTCCTGATTGTTTTGGTTTCGCTGTTCCATGTCAGTTCGATAGGGGTGCCGTCCTGCGCAATGATGAAGTCTTTGAAATTTTCCGGAGGCATACTGCCGTTGTTGAGTTGCCTGATGTCAAAAAGCAGCACCGGCGAGGCAAGCTGTTTGGATGCGTAATCGTAGGTCATGTAAAAGTCTCGCACATGACGGCTCATGTCATTTTCTCCGTTCGCTTTCCACCAGCCGACGCTTTCGACCAGCAGATGGGCAACGCCGTTCGCGTCCAGAATCACTTTTTTGAGATAGTTGTCCGTACGCTGCATACTGCTATCAGCGGGAAAATCCTGGTAGGATTTGTCATAAACGGTAATCATGTTGCCGAAAATGTCTCCTGCATCGAGGTTTGCTTTGAGATCGAAGGTGAACGCCTCTTTAATCTCGTTGCCGTTAATGTCAGAAACTCTGATTTCGAGTTTTGCCTGAGCGTCGGCATAGAGGTTGTCCGACGGCAGTGTCAACGTGACGGATGTGGGAGGCGTGAAGCCGGACGTCTCGATATTGCTGTAGAGTATTTCACTGCGACCGTTCGCGATGAGCTTGATTTCGATCAGGTCGATATCGTAAGCATGGTCGATCTGAAGCGGCAGCGAGAACTGTTCCCCGACCTGATGGGCAGAGACCGTTGGTACAGTGACCGCCAGGCGGTTGTCATACACTGCAATGGAGTGAGAGACGATTTCAGAGAGGTTGCCGCTGTTGTCGGTCGCCGTGACCCTGATCTGGAGCGAATCAGTCAGATACCCCTGGTCTTCAGGGATGGTCCATTTGACCAGCCCACTGATATGATCTTTGTCAGAAGTGAAGGTCTGGATCAGATGCCAGTTGTCACTCTGTGATAGACGATAGTAGATCTTCGCTTCTGTTACCTGCATATCGTCTTTGACACTGAATTCGATGCCGTTGGAATCACCGCCCAGTACGCTGCCCAGTGTGCCGTGGACCTTGTTTTCGGCATAGAGACTCTGATGTCCGACATAGAGATAGTCAAATTGCGGTTCTCCCTGATCCGTATAGGTGATCTTATATTCCTGACGGTTGTCTAAGGGGTTGATGTCGTCATCGCTGTAGGGGAGGTCAATGACCAGGTAGCTCACTCCTTCAGCCAGGATGTTGTCATAGGACTTCCCGTTCTTTTCGATGATCTCGTCTCTGAAGTCGGCGATCAGGATGATATCGGTTCCCCCTCCCGGCGCCAGTGGAATATCGAAAAACTGCATTGGCTGCGTTGCGAAATCGTTGACGGTTCCGTTCTTTTTGTAGCGGAGTCGGGCATAAAAGGAATCGACTGCTTCCGTTCCACTGTTTCTGATATGTATTTTGAGACGGGTTTGCCGGTTGGGTCTGACAGGATCGAGCAGCGAAACCTGACCGATGCGAAGATCCGGGCCTCGGAGGATTGTACTGAAAGACCACAGAGGAGAAGAGGGATAATTCCCACCGTAATAGGCTTTGTCCCTCCCGGATTCACGTACTTTTACGCGCCAGTAATAGGTTGTACCCGGTGCGAGTTTGGTTGTGGAAATTTCATGCCAGTAGAGATGTTTTTTGGAGATCCAGCCGGAATGGTAAACAAGGTTTTGTACGGATGTCCCGATTTCAATATAGTATTCGAGATCGTCGCCGTCAAGGTCGGTTACACCCCATTCAAATTTAGGATCTATGTCCACATTGACGGCACGGTCGGCCGGTTTTTGAAAAGCGGTATTGAACTGTGGCGTATTCTGCAGGTCGACTGCAATAGAAACGGTGTCACTCCAGGGACCGGTACCGCTACTGTTCTTCGCCCGCACCCTGAAGTAGTAACGGGTGTTGTCCTTCAGGTCCGGTACTAGATATCTGAGGGCCTCTCCCGCATCGTATACTTGGCTTTCGTAGAAAGCAGGGTTATCCGCGACATTTATCTCGTACCGGGCTCTGTCATTCGATAGAGCAGGGACCTGTTCCCAGCTGACTGTCAGGGTACTTGAAGCTGTTTTGTAAGGAAGCGTATAGATTGAAACTTTTGGTGGCAATTGCCCGGTAGACACCGACCCTCCTCCCGTCGTATTACCCCCATCATTCGTTTCCGGCTGTCCCACTCTGATGCTTCCTGTAACGATATTGCTTCGATTTCCCCTCGCATCGAAGGCCTGTGCAGAGAACGTATAGGCACCCGGATTTTTGTAAACGTGAGTGAAAGAGTGCAGAGTCTCTTCCGCGTTCGGATCTTCGAGAACGGAAGTGCTGCCGTCTCCCCAGTCGACCGTGATTTTTTTCACGTCGTTGTCCGGGTCGTCAAGCCGCAGACGGATATGGAAATATTTTTCTGCCGTGACATTTTCCGGTCCGCTGTGATATGTCAGAACCGGTACAGCCGTTTCTACCACATTGACGATCAGGTTTTCCTGTCCAATGACACCTTCTCCATGCGGTTCGACGGCGACGTACAGGCGTTTTTTTCCTGTTTTTCCCGGGGTACAGATCACCGATGCCTTTGTCCCGTCCTCTTTGACAACGGGAGCAAGACAGTCGGCGTCTTCAAGGCTCATCGCCAGCGTCCGCGGCAGACCGCTTCCGGTGACGGAAAAAGCCGTCTGCTGATCGACGACGGCACTTTTTGGCGAATAACCCGTGATTTTCGGAGGAAGGTACCGCGACAGTTTCATCATGCCCGGCAACGGTTCCATGGCAACACCGTCACGGTTTTCGGCGCTGATTCGCCAGTAGACGACATCCCGGCTCCAGCCGTCGAGCGGAATGGAAAAATGTTTCGTTCCTCCGGCCTGCACGGCGTCGTAGTCGCCACCGACAGCGACGGAACGGGTGCCGACGGTCGGAAAATAGGCTTTAGGCGCGATGTCGACCCGGACGTTGCGCACGGCATCGTTGGCCTGGCGAATATTGAACGAGCCGCTAACGGCATCGGCCGCTTCGCGGATATGAACGTTGGTGACAGCAGGGGGTGCTACGTCGGAGGCGTCGACCGTGTAGTAGACATGCAGCGCCGCGTCACGGCCGCTTTCCGGCCATTTTAAAAGCTCTTGTCTGCCGTCGATGTCCGCATAGATCTTCCACTGGCAGTAGCGGGGACCGTTCGCATCCCTGTCGGGAGTAATGTCAGCCGCTACCCGGGTCGTGACGAGAGGTTCGAGATTTCCGACAACGATGCGGTCCGGGCTGTGCAGCGCCGCGCTGCAGAATGCCGTGTCCTTTTTCAGGACGACATTGCGCAAAACCTTATCGGATTCATTGACGATTCCCCATGTCTGGTGCACCGTTTCGCCGGAGCGGCAGCCGTGAGTCGTATCCGGCCAGTAACTGTAGGGTTTGATCTCATCTTTGACGAGGTTGATGCCCCGTGAAAGGTTGCCGGGTTTGACCAGCCCAATCATCACTTCCGCTGTCAGACCGTTCGCATCGGCAACCTGGACGGCCAAGGAGTCCGCAAGAGTTTTGGCATCGACGTTTTTTGTGGAGACGGTGACGTGGCCCATCGCGTCGACGGAGGCGGAGAAGGCGGTACCGGGCGCTTTGGTGACAGTGTAACTAAACGGTTCTTTGCCGCCGGAAATTTTGATCCCGCTTTTTCCTTTCTGCGCCGCCGTCACGTAGAGGACGGGGTATTCAGGTACGGCAGCAAAGATGTCCGGTGCCGGGACGACCGCCGGGTCGAGCGGGGCTGAAGCCGCTGCGATTTTTGTGAAATCCTGCCGCCAGGCTTCCACGGTCAGCGTCAGCGCCGAAACGGTGCCGGGGTCGCATCCATCGGGCAGGGCAACATTGAAGAAATCCCGGTTTGCGTATTCGATGAAGGAAGCGGCACAGCCGCTCCCGCCCCCGATTTTCCACTGATACAGAGCCGGTGTTTCCGCCCCGGACATCGTTGGTATGACACGCCATGTGCCGGCGGTTTCGGGAACTGATTCGACGGAGAGGCCCAGTTTCGGCAGCGTGGTGAAAAGTGTTTTCAGCGTATAGTCGAAGACCTGATAGCTTCCGGTGTGAAACCGCCGGTCCGAAACGGAAAAACGGAAGTCAGCGTCGGCCCGGACGGCAAAAAGCGCGTCGGCCGGCTCCTGTGCCTGACCGACTGCGCTGTAGTCATGGAACCATCCGCAGACGATCTGGCTTCCTTTCCAGCTTTTGCGGATGTCGTTGTCCAGTACGGCGACTGTTGCGATACCGGTCTTTTCATCGACGATACTCAGCGACGGCGTGAAATCGGCGAGGGTGCGCCAGGAATGAACGGTGGAGCAGACGCGTATCGACGCCGTGCCGTCGTCGTTGGACTGCCACTCGGTCACATAGGGCGTTTCGACCGCGACCAGGACGTCGACGTCTTTCTGTACGGCCGCTTCGCTGACACTGCCGCCTTTGGAAAAATAGGAGGCGGTTTTTTTCCGCATGATGTTGTAGATGCCATAATCGCCTCCCCACATTTTTTCGAGCATGTCGAGATAGTCTTCGACGATGTGGACATCAAAACCGCCCACACCGAGCTGCAGGTCGAGAAAGTTCAGGCGGTTCGACTGGGAGACGAGAGTCGAAACTTTCTGGAGCTGGAAGATGACATCCTTAAGATCGTAATCGTCGGCTTCTTCCTGTGTTCCGCCGAAAACCGGGATCAGTTCGTGGTACGGGAGCACGCCGGCGCCAGGAGCGTAATAGCGGCGGGACATGAAGATCTCCACGGCGATGGCGAACGAGTTGAGGTCCCGGTTCTTGTTGGCGAGTTCCGCCGTAAGCCCGGCGTAGGCGACGGCTTTCGCCGCCCCGTTGACGATGTCTTTTGTGGCTTCTTCCGCACACTCTTTTCTCTGGGTGAAAAAAACCTTGAGGCTCGGTTCCTTCGGGAGCTTCAGGCATTTTCTGAGAATATTGGCCACATTCTTGCCTGTTTCCACTCCGCCTTTGTATATTTCCGCGGCGACAGGGTCGGCTTCGCCGTATTCACGTTGAATCAGCTCGTTGAGCACTGTGGCGGTGGTATCAACGAGGCAGTCCGCGGCTTTGGGGTCGGAGCTGAAGAGTTCGGGGGCACATTTGAACACGACGGTCCCCGTCAGGGCGGCGGCAGTGCCGTACTCTTCGGACAGCGCCAGGGACGTTCCGGCGTTGTAAGTGCTTTCGGCCTGGCTGGCGACAGCCTTTTTCGGTTTGCCCTCGCGGTAGTAGGTATCATAATTGAAAGCGGTGTCCAGAGCGTAGGTGAGGCCGGTAAGGACTTTTTTGGCCGTCTTTTCCGATACCTCCATCTCATCGAGATTATTGTTGGACCAGTTCAGATGCATCTGCTGTACCTGAAGGTAGAGACCATAGAGAGCCGCGGCTTTGACACGGTACCGGTACATGCGGCTTTTGTCGTTGTATAAACTCTTGATTCTGGGGTCGGTTCCGATGGTCAGCGGTGACGGTGCGGGCGTTTCGCCCCGCATGATCCGGCGCCAGTAGCTGTTGCTTTCCCGGTGCAGCGGCACTCCCAGCGATTCGATGACCGCTTTGGCCAGCGCCTCGGGAAGCGGTTTCGTCGCCAGGCCGTTTTCCCGGATAAAACGGATGTATGCGGGATCGGAAGAATCCGCCGTCGTCAGGTCGATTTTGTAGGTGGTCATTCCGTCCGTCGCCCGGGCATCGGCCGTCCGGGCGGGAACGCCGTCGGCAGCCGTTTGAAGCTGGATGCCGTTCGCATCGTCCATGTCGCTGTCGAGCGCCTGCAGTATCTGCGAGACGAGCGCCGGTTTCGCGAAGGAAAACACATCGACCGTCTCTTGCGCCTCGACGGTACCGAGCTTGACGCCGGCGGTGGAAAACGTGGCAGTGTCCCCCGGCCGATAGTCGTAAGCGCCGCCAGCCCCGGTCTTGCCGGTGATGCCCGACGAGGTCGTGTAGTCCGCGTTTTCGACAGTTATGAACCGGCCGCTTTGACGGCTGCCGCTGTCAGCGGATGCCCCGCCGCCTCCACCGCCGCCGCATCCCGCAGTAACGAACGCCAAAAAGAGCACGAAAAGCGCTGTAAAAAACCTTTTCATCGTTTCAGTCTCCAGTCGATTTGTGATAACCGGAGTATTCTAATCAGGTAACGTTATATTTCCCGTAACGTTGCCGGACTTACCGTATTTCAACGCTCCATGTCGATCTGATAACCGAAGCCTTTGACGAGTTTTAGGGGAAAGAAGGGTACCTTTCGTTTGAAGCGGTGAATCAGTTGACGGCGGGTGTTGGGATCGATATTTTCACCGTTCCAGACGGTTTCGGTAAGGTATTCGTGCGGAACCAGGCCGTCTTTTGCTTCAAGCAGCGCCAAAAGAAAACGGCGTTCTTTTTCCGTCAGGTTAACCCGCTCGCGGTTCTGAAAAAGGGTCTCGCAGTCCCGACAGTAGGTATAGACATCATCGATAGCAAGCATGCGGTTTGATATTCGTCGTTTTTTAGACCGGATGGCAATCAGGCTGACAATAGTTTCAAGCTCTTCCTCGCGGAAAGGTTTGACAAGATAGCCTTCATGCTCTACATCTGCGGCCCGTTCGAGGGTTTCTGTGTCCCGGTGCGCGGTGATAAAAACGACGGAACATTCACAGAGACGACGTATGTTTTTCGCCGTCACTATCCCGTCCGTTTCACCGTCGATTCTGATATCGGCAATCAAGAGATCACACCCTTTTTTGCGTACCAGTTGCAGTGCCGTTTGTCCGTCCGCAGCCATCCCGACGACTTCGTGCCCC
Source organism: Sulfurovaceae bacterium (assembly GCA_029933395.1). Taxonomy (GTDB): domain Bacteria; phylum Campylobacterota; class Campylobacteria; order Campylobacterales; family Sulfurovaceae; genus SZUA-451. The sequence goes on from JAOZOG010000089.1 coordinate 7,885, forward strand.
AGTCTCCGCAATATACTCCGTATATGAACAGCGACATTTTTTTCGTCTTCGACAATCACCGTTTTCAGTTTCATGATTCTTCTGTTTGTAATTGTTTTCATTTGTCTTTATAATGAAATTTTGTGATTTTTATCTCTTCATTGGATAACTGAGTATGATTTGCCATGTTTCTGCATTTCCTGAAAAGCGGGCTGATTCCCAAATGCAGGATATCGGCTCCTGAGTTAACGGCCAGCGTTACACTCTCTTTGGTGATACGCTCCTCATCAAAACCGACAATAAGCATCGAGCCTAT
>JAOZOG010000385.1 GCA_029933395.1 Sulfurovaceae bacterium
GGTTGTTCAATCGGTTCTGCACCTCCACCACCTCTTTGTCCGTAATCTCTTCGAACGGCTTGTGTTTGGGAAAGTATTCTTGTATCAATCCGTTGGTATGTTCGTTGAGTCCTCTGTCGCAAGAGTGGTAGGGACTGTCAAGCGACGACCAGAAATGTACCAAAGCGACGAGTAAAAATGTACCACTTTGGCACCTAATGTGACAGAGTGGGGAAGTCGAGTACGCCGGCTTCCCTTTTCTGCTTGAGCCGATAGCTCTCTCCCTGTATGTTGAGCAGATGGGAGTGGTGGATGAGCCGATCAAGAATGGCTGCGGTCAGAGCTTCGTTGTCATTGAGGACCTCCTTCCAGTGGATGAACGAGAGGTTCGAGGTGATGACGACCGAACCGGTTTCGTATTTTTTGTTGATGATCTGAAAGAAGAGGTTGGCCTGCTCTTCGTTCAGCTTGATATAGCCGAACTCGTCGATGACCAGGAGCCTCACGGCACCGATGACGCGCTTGAGGTAGTATTCGAGCCGATTGGCGCGTTTGGCGCTCTCAAGCTGTAAAAGCAGATCGGCGGCACTGATGAAGCGGGTCTTGATACGCTGCCTTGTGGCGGCATAGGCGATGGCGATAGCCAGATGGGTCTTGCCAACCCCGCTGGGGCCTATGAGCAGAATGTTTTTGGTCTCGTCGATGAACCTGAGTGTGAGGATCTCTTTGACGAGGACTTTGTCGACTGAAGAGCTCGCAAAGTCGAAAGTGTCGATACTTTTGACGACAGGAAGCCCCGCCATACGCAGCATCGTCTCCCTGCCCCGCTCCTGGCGCCTTCGCTCTTCGTGTTCGAAGACGCTGCACAGATAGTCCGTATAAGCCAGATTCTCTTTGGAGGCCTCTTCGGCCAACGCGGCGTAGTGCTCCAGTACACCGGGAAGCTTGAAGGTGCGACAGTATTCGGCGATTCTCTCATGCGCAAGCATGGGTGCGCTCCAGTATCTGTTCGTAATCTTCCAGTTTCGTCGTGTAAGTGACCATCGCATGTACGGCATGTCGTGTGGAAAGAGAGTGCGAGAGTTCGCCCGTAGGCTGCATGGGAGTGTGCCAGGGCTTCAGTCTGCTTCTCTCTTCCTGGATAAAACGCTCAAAGGGCCGCGTTTTGGTCGTCGCGTGGATTCTGCGGTTGGCCCGCTCCAGCCAGCGATGCAGATGGCTGTTGAGCAAACAGGCATCCATGGTGATGCCACTGCCTTTGAGCGACGTTTTGAGCGGAATGTAAAAGCTCTCCTTGAGATAGCGGTTGAACCGTTCGACCTTGCCTTTGGTCTGGGCCCGGTAGGGACGGCAGAGCTTTGGCGTAAACCACCCTTTGGAAAAATCCAAAAAAGCGTCGTTGAAACCGTGGAGGCCTTTGCCGTATTTGTTCCTTTGAACGACGACGCTTTTGAGGTTGTCGTAAAGAATCGTCTCCGGCACCCCGCCGAAATAGGAAAACGCCTTCTCGTGGCAATCCAGCCAGGTGCTCTGGCGCATATTGTCGGTAAAGTGCACAAACGCCATCCGGCTGTAGCCCAGCACCATGACAAAGCCGTAGATCGGCTCCTTGCCTCCCCGTATGACGGTCCAGTCCGCCTGGGCCTGATATCCCGGTGCCGTCTCGAACCGCACGATGGATTCGGATACGGGCGAAGGTGTCAGTGTACGCAGATAGCGCTGCACGATCCGCAAGCTTCCGTCGAAACCCTGACGCACAATCTCTTCATGAAGTACCGTGGCGGGCAGAACATCAGGCAGCGCCTCTTTGACACGCTTGTCGATATAGGGCTTGAAAGGATCGAGCTTGGAAGAAAACTCCCGCCTCCTGTACCCTTTCAGCGACGCCTCTTTCAACCGTTTCGACACGGTCCGGCGATCCAGACCGATGATTCTCGCGATTGCCCTTATGCTGTACCCTTGGGATTTGAGTGTATGAATCATGACATATTCCTCTTTGCTTATCATTGGCTTGGCTCCTCGATAGACTGGAGCCATTGTAGCCGATACTCCTATGAACCTGGGTGGTACATTTTTGGGCGTCGTCGCTGGTACATTTTAGCGCGTCGTTT
>JAOZOG010000386.1 GCA_029933395.1 Sulfurovaceae bacterium
GATCTCGTAGTCGTGAAAGGCTTTCTTGTTTTTTGCGACGATTTTGATAGACATGCATCTCTTCCCGGAAATATGTTGCCGTATTATACAGAAACCGGCAAAGATCGGTTTTCAGATTCGTTAATGTCCGCTAATACTTTGTTAACACAGTAGATGTATAATGCAAAAGTGGATTATTACAAAAAAGGATTTGCTTATGAAAAGATTGTTTATCGGAGTGCTGTCGATGATGATGGCGCTCTTTTTCGTCGCTTGTGGCGGAGGTGGCGGTAGTGGTTCCTCATCCGACGGAAGCGGCAGTGTATCGCTCTATATGACAGATGCGCCGTTTCTGGGTGAGAATGTCAAAGAGGTGAACATCACGATTACCGGCATCGAATATCGGGCGGACGGTGCATGGCGATCGGTCGACAATTTCCACGAAACGATGGTCAACCTTCTCGATTTGAGAGAGGGTAAACGGGTTAAACTCGCCGATTTCGACGTCCCGACCGGCCAGTATACGGAAATCCGGTTCAAATTGAGAGCTCCGGAAAAGGGTAAACCCATCGGTGGAAATCCGGGCTGCTTTCTTGTGTACGAGGACGGAACGACGCAGCCGCTTTTCGTCCCAAGCGGCGGGCAGAGCGGTTACAAAGCCAAGGGAGACTTCGTCATCGTCGACAACAACGCATCAGTGGAGGTGACGGCCGATTTCGACATTCAGCGTTCCATCGTCAAGGCAGGCAACAGCGGCATTTTCATCCTCAAGCCGGTCATACATATCGTCGTCAACGAACTTTCCGGCAGAATTGAGGGAAGTATCACCAATATCGCAGATTTCGGTCCCTACCTTGCCGTTTTCGCCTACAGAGACGGTAGCTATGACTCGGATGAAACGATCGCCGCCGCCGACGGCGTCCGTTTCCCGAACGCCGTGGCTGGCGCCGATGTCAACATGACATCGGGATCGTTCGTTCTTCCCTTTCTTGCCGAAGGTACCTACGATCTGGTCATCGTCAAATATACCGAGGAGGGAAACTACTCCCACATCGTCGGTATCTACGAGGATGTAGCGGTGCGCAAAGCGGAGATAACCCATGTCGAAATAGATACCGGCGAACTAACGCCGGCCGTCGGGACCGGTACGCTCTCACTGAGCCTGACCGATGCGCCTTTTCTCGGCGACAACGTCAAAGGGGTCTACATCCGGATCGTCGATATCCTCTATCATCATAACGGCGAGTGGGTCAGCGCACCCGATTTCAACGGTACGGCGTCGATCAACCTGCTCGAACTGCAAAACGGCAGGAGTGTACACCTCTGCGATATCGTGATGCCCGCCGGGCACTATACGCAGATACGCTTCAAACTGGAGCCAACCGAAGGGCATGGAAGAGTCAAACACAATCCTGGCTGCTATATCCTTTTCGACGACAACACTACGCAGGATCTGTTCGTCCCCGGCGGAGCTCAAAGCGGTTACAAAGCGGTGGGCGAGTTCAACATTACGGCTGACTCCAAAGTGGAGGTCACGGCCGATTTCAACGTACACAAATCGATCGTCAAGGCTGGTAGGAGCGGAAAGTATCTTCTCAAACCGACGATTCGGCTGGTGGTCAACGAACTCTCGGGCGAAATCAACGGGACGGTTCTCGATGTAGGAGATTTCAACGCCTCGAAAGAGGCGCTCGTCGTATTCGCATACAAGGAAAACACCTACGAAAGTAACGACACGATTCCCGACGAAAATGGCACCCGTTTTGGTGGCTCCATCGGAAGCGGAGATGTCAACATGACGAGCGGTGCCTATACGATCAGCTATCTGGCTGAGGGTGTCTACGATCTGGCCGTCGTGAAATATGTCGCCGGAAATTTCAGCGAAATGTTGGGACTTGTTGAGGGTATTGCCGTAAAAAAAGCCGAAGTGACGAGAGCGGATATCAATACATCCTTTCTGATACGGCCTTGAATGAAGAGAGGCGTTAGGATCCCGACATCGTATGGGCTTCGTGTTTACCGGAGGCAAGATGAAAGAAAGTGCTCCCGCTTCCGCTGAAGAAGCGGTCGGGTGCCGCCCATCGTCTTAGCTCCGGATAGGCCAGCA
>JAOZOG010000387.1 GCA_029933395.1 Sulfurovaceae bacterium
GCTGCTGATTACGAAAAGTTACAAGATTTTATGGGCTTTTTGAGTGGGCTGTGGGGTTCTATTGCATAATCTGGGATAATATATTTGGCATAGAAGTTGGAGATATATGCTCATCATTCTCTTCATTGTCATTGTCAACATCAATATTTGATATGTCTCCTCTTTTTTTGTCTGGATCATACCAGTAAACTCTTGGACGAGGTTTATCTTGCCAAAAAATATGCTCATTACTTTTTGTAAGTTGATCTTTCTGCGAGCCTATTTCTGCAACAATTTGAGATATAAAAGATTTTTCATCTTTAAATCTTGGATTATTTTTCTTTTCTTCATAATCTTGTGGGTACATTGAAACAATTTTTTCAGCTATATCTCTCGCACTAAAACGCTCATTAGGATTTTCCTGTAAAAGTTTAACAATTTTTTTTGCTTGAGATAATTTAGACATTTTCTATTTCCCTTTTTGTATTTCTAACTATTTATACAAGGCACATTATAGTCTAATTGACCTGATTGCCCCCAATATAAGAACACAGAAAATGTCTGTTTATTTTTAAATATATTTCAAAATACAATATTACAGGATTAAGGGTCAAGCGCTGAATATCCACTTCTGACAATCTTACACACGGGGCTATAACTGCTCCTTCCTGTTCGTCACCTGCTGCAAATAATCACTAATCTGTATCAATGAAAAAGTGACAAGAAAGATCATCAATCCCGGAAAGAAACTTACCCACCAGGCGATCTCCATCACGGACTTGCCTTCGCTGAGAATACTGCCCCAGCTCATATCGGGTGGGGTGACGCCGAGTCCCAGGTAACTCAAGCCGCTCTCTGCCAGTATCGCGCCGCTGACGCCGAAGGTGAAGCTGACGAAGAAGATGGGGGCGAGGAGGGGGAGGAAGTATTTGAAGATGATCTTCAGATTGGAGACGTGGGCGATTGTGAGGACTTTGATGTAGGGTTGGCTGGCGATGCGGTAGCTTTCGGCGCGGATGAGGCGGGAGGTGCCCATCCATCCGGTGATGGAGATGACGATGATCAGGATCAGGGTGGAGGCGGAGACGTAGCTCACCAGTGCCAGCAGCAGGAAGAAGGTGGGGAATGTCAGGAAGAGGTCGACGATGATGACGAAGCTTTTGTCGAAATATCCCTTGAAATAGCCCGCACCGACACCAAAGAGCAGGCCGATCATTGAGGCGATCACAGCGGAGCCGACACCGATGATCAGTGAGACCTGCCCGCCCTGCATCACACGGGCCAGCAGGTCACGTCCCAGTCTGTCCGTACCGAGAAGATGCTGCAGGCTTGGTGCCTCCAGAATCACTGTCTTGTCGAGTTCGAAGGGTGAGAGGTGGTAGAAAAAGGGTCCCAGAAAAGAGAGGAGAATGATCCCCAGTAAAATAGTGATGCTTACTGTGGGGATCTTCGGTCTCATTCCTGCTCTTTGGGACGATAGTAACTGAGTGAACTTCTGCCGAATTTTTTGCGTTTGACGAACTGTAGAGATCCAATCTCTTTGGGCAGATCCAGTTTTGTCATATGCTCGATAATGGCCATTTCGCAGATCTCCGGATCGATGCTTTCGATGAGGGCGATGGTTTTGTCGTAGACTTCATCCATCCCGTCACGGGTAGAGAAGGGGGGATCGAAATAGAAGTAGCTTTTTTGGTCGCTTCGTTTGACGATCTCCTGAACCAGTGGGAACTTTTCGAAACTGTCCCCATAAAAGAGATGGCATCGGGAGGGGTCGAGCTTTTTGACATTCTCTTCGAGGATACGATAGGCGTCCCGGTTGTACTCAATGAAGTAGCACGCCCCCGCACCGCGACTCAAAGCCTCCAGTCCGATCGACCCGCTGCCGGAGAAGACTTCGACGAAGTTTTTGTCGATCAGATCAAATTGAAGGGTATTGAAAAGGGACTCTTTGAGGATCGATTTGGAGCCTCTCGTGGTGTGGATCGCAGGGATTTCGATCTTTCTGCCCCGGAAGGTACCACCGATGATTGTTGTGGTGTAGAGCTTGATTCTTTCATGTTTTTTCATAGGCGGATTTTAGCATAAATGTTGTAAAAGGTGCCCTTT
>JAOZOG010000388.1 GCA_029933395.1 Sulfurovaceae bacterium
ACATGTGAAAGGCCTGGCCGTTGACGGTAAAGCCTTTCTGTGTATGTGGGTACATCGATTAAACCTGAGCGTTTATGTAACGCATGGTTGCATATTGGGAGATGGTCCCGGTAGCCGACTTGGTAGGGTCTGGTGTACAACCGCCTGTAAAGCTGATCGTGACAGGTTCCGTACCCTTGAGCGGTGCATCGCCTGATCCTGCAAGTTCAACCTTGTAGAAGTCCACGATAACCGGCTCCCCGTTCTGTGCACATCCCTCGAATTTGAGAGTGACCGTCTTGCTTTCGCCTTTGAGGTATTGTACCTCTTCGCCTGCTGCGTCCGCACTCAGTGTCACGTGCAGTGTATCGCCGTCAATAATACCGCCGCCGTTGATGATACCAAGAAGGCCGCCCGGCTTCGAGATGGTATAGTCTGTACCTTCTACGTATGTAGTCGTGTCAGTCTCATCTTTTACCTCGACTGCCGTGATGTTGATATATCCAAGGTCCGCATAGGTCCCAGGTGAAGCAGAGTCGATGATCACCGCCTCATCCGTTACAGCCGTTTGTCCTGTTGTGGTCTCTCCAAGGAAGAAACGCGCTACGTTGCCGGGCGTGTAGGAGTAAGATGAGAAGTTGATGTTGAGTACTGTACTCTCCACATATTCAAGAAGTACACCGGCCGGACAGCTTTCTGTCGATGGGATGGTGTTCTTCGTCACTTCGAAGTTCTGGTTGACATCGTGCGTCTCACCGATATAGGTGTAGTTCGACGTTCCGAAGTCAGCTACAAATAGTCTACCGCCGCCCTTGAGGACATAGTCCAGGGCCGACGGGTTTCCGAGTTCGTCTTGTGCTGCCATTATTTTTCCTTTTTCGTTAGCTTAGGCGCTTTCGCTACCTGTTTGTTATGGGCTTTGAATTTCGCATCTATAATGCGCAGCCCGTTCTCTTTAGCTATGGCCTTTACATCTTCTTCGTACTGGTACAGAGGAAACTCCACGTACCAGGTTTTCAGGGCCTTCGCTTTCATCTTACTGGTCCGCGTCGAACTTCAGAAGAACGCCGGCCGTGTCTTTGTCACAAGAAACATACTTGGACCAGTTGGATCCTGTACCGATCTCTGTGTCGTCCGGAGACTTACCGCCTGTAGCGTCATCCCATGCGAACCCTTTAACACCAAGACCGAAGGCATAATCTGCCTGGAATGTCGTCTCGATACGTGCGTTACCGTTGTCAGTGTTCACGTTAGTAATGAGGTCCGTAGAGTTGTTTACCACGATACCGCCGTTAGTCAGTGAAAGCACATTGCCCACGTTAGGTGAGCCCGCTTCTGTCAGCGCCGGTGCATCTGTTACGATGATACGCTTATTCAGAATGGAGACAACCGTTACGTTAGCTGCCTGGAACAGGCTGTTAGTGTTCGTCAATGCCTCTCCGATGAGTTTGTGGTATGTAGCGCCGTTCATTACCTGAGTGATGAGCTGTGCACTTCTGTCACCGAACAGTGCGTGCGAGTTGTTGAGCGCCGACTGTGAAACACCCGCTGAACCTGAAATGTCAAGCGTGAGCGTCACCTCGTTACCAATAGCCGCCGTCGCTGCAAGGATACCTGTGTTCAACTGGTCCTGAATGATAGCGTCCGTCAATGCTCTCGAAGCCATCTCGATACCGAGTTCCGGGTTCTGCTGCATCCACGTTAGCTGAGAAGGTTCCCAGATGACCGGGCCGAACCCGCCTGCTACTTTAACCAGCTTCTCTTCAATTTGTGCAAGTGCCGTCGGCGTAATAGCCGTGTTAGCTGCATATCTGTCCACACGTCTCTGAGCCGAAGCAAGAGAGCCGAACATGTTTCTCATCAGGAAGTCGCCGTCAAAACCTTCAGCCGAAAGCTGGATAGCCCCGCCCGATGCTGCGTTGAACTTGTCTATCTCCTGACAAACCGTCTCGATCGTCGCCTGCTTGATGTACTGATTGAATACAACCATATCTGTTAGTGCCATTATTTATCCTTTTATCATATCTTTTATGGCAGCAACCCGTTCTTCACGGCTGCCACCCATATTTTTCGGGGCGTTCCCGCCGCTACCGCCCTGGTTCCC
>JAOZOG010000090.1 GCA_029933395.1 Sulfurovaceae bacterium
TCTACCAATTCACTCTCATCGTTCTGTAGAGAGGATTGAACCTTCTTGAGAATCTCATCCATACCTGAGGCGGCAGTACTTTTGATTCCGTAAGCGGCTGCGATCGCTTTGAAGTCTGGTGCACTGTAATCCTTCTCGGTTCCGACATAGTTCTCTTCGTTGTACTGCTCCTGCTGCATTCTCACCATTCCCAGACTGGCATTGTTGAAGACGAAGATTTTGACAGGCAGGTTTCTTCGCTTGATGACTTCCAGCTCCTGAATATTCATCTGGAATCCGCCGTCGCCTACGATGACGATCGATCGCTTTCCGGCCCCCAGCGTCGCACCGATGGCAGCAGGCAGGGCGAAGCCCATCGCTCCCATCCCGCCGGAGAAGAGGATGCGCTGCTCTCCTCTGGTCTCGAGTGACTGCGCCGTCCACATCTGATGTTGCCCGACATCGACAGTGACGATATCATCCTCTTTCATATTTTTGGAAATTTCGGAGATGATTTTGTTGGGCAGGATCTCCTCCTGGTCGATGCTGTGGATGGAAGAGAATTTTGCTTTGTATGCCAGGACACGCTTGTGCCATGGTTCGATAGCGCAATGTATTTCCCGAGTGTTCAGTTTCTCCAGGGCACGTTTGATATCGGAGCGGATGAGCAGGTCGGCATCGACTTTGGTGCCCAGTTCGTGTGGATCGATATCGATCTGGATGATCTTCGCCCCCCTGGCAAATGTCTGAGGATTTCCGATCTGTCTGCCGTCCAGTCTGGACCCCAGTACCAGAAGCAGGTCTGCATTGGCGAGTGTCAGGTTGCCGTAGCGGTTGCCGTAGCCACCGATGAAGCCCATATTGTAGGGATACTCCTCTCTGGCGAGATCTTTTCCCATCAGGGAGTGGACGACAGGGATGCCGGTGCGCTCCAGCAGTTTGTAGAGTTCCGCTTCGGCACCGGATACCCTGACGCCACCACCTGCCAGTATTACCGGCCTCTGGGCTTCGCTGATCATTTTGGCTGCCTGGTCTATTTCACTCTCGATATCGAGCGTATCGATCGCGAGCAGCTCTTTGTATTCGTCACTGTCAAAAAAAGATTTCTCCTCCTGCGGTTCGAACGATTGAAACTGAAGGTTGGAGGGGATATCGATCAATACGGGTCCCTTGCGCCCTTCCTGTGTAATAAAGTAGGCTTTTTCCATCTCGTATCTGAGATTTTTCAAGTCGTCGATCATCACGGCATATTTGGTGACCGGCTTGACAATGCTGACGATATCAGTCTCCTGGAAACCGATCTGACGTGCCGGATTGTCATATTTGTACTCTCTGGTACTGACCTGACCGGTGATAAAAAGAGAGGGAACAGAGTCAAAAAAGCAGCTCCCGATCGGTGTAAGAAGATTGGTCGCTCCGGGGCCGCTTGTCGCAACGGCTACTCCTGTCTTGCCTGTCACTCTGGCATAGGCCTCAGCAGCGAATCCCGCACTCTGTTCGTGGATCGTATTGACGATCTCGATTCCTTCGATCTTGTCCAGTGAGTCATAGATATGCGCGACGGCACCGCCGACATAGCCAAACACTTTATCGACCTCTTTCTCTTTGAGATAGTTAATTATGAAATCCGATACTTTTACCATTGGTCTATTCCTCATTTTTTGTTGACCGATTATAGTCTATTCTTACTTTTGGACCGATATAGGATTTGATGGTTGACTGTGTATGATGGTTCAATTCCCTTGTCGTAGTAAATAAAAAATTTTAACGTCAGGTTAATTATTTATTAATTAATATGATATATAATTCTAACCAATTATAAATCATAAAGGTAAGATATGAGAAAAATAAGTTTCAGTTCGGCTTTGCTTGCACTTCTGTTGTTTGCGGGGTGTGATACAGATGGAAGCAATTCAAATTCAAATTCCAACGACAGCGGCAACGGCAATTCGCCTTCGGCGCTGGATGGGCAGCTACGCAGCCTTATTCAACGAAATGGTTTGACGGGAAATCCTGCAGCAGGACGTGCCATTCCTTCGATGGGCGACCCCAAAGCACAACTGGGAATGAAACTTTTTTTTACAAAAGACTTGAGTCTGCCCGGTGATACTGCCTGTGTGACTTGTCATCATCCTCTGCTCGGAGGGGGTGACGGTGTGCAGATCGCTGTCGGGACAGGTGCGGTAAATACCGATATCTTTGGGTACGGCAGAGTATTGGATCCGGCAAAATATGCTCCCTACTATGAGATAGGTGGAGGGCCGTCGCAGAGCGTCAATTCTCCTACGACCTACAATGCCGCTCTTCAGGATCGATTCATGGCTTGGCATGGAATCATCGAGGCGGCACAGCCCTGGGCAGGGCCCAATGGTACAGTGGGCGGTATCTATGACCCTGATTCGCAGTATGCGGCAGACGGCAGCACCAGGATTGTGGATCCATTTGCCGGTGCGGATATTCCTGCTGCACAGTCACGGTTTCCTGTGCAGAATCCTATCGAAATGGCAGGGCATGACCCCAGGACAATCGATCTGTCAAGTTTCCAGAAGCGTCAGATATTGCTTGACCGCCTGACCGGCACAGGCACTTCGGGTGAGCTGGGCACATCCTATCTGAGTCCTCAGCAGCGTGCTGCCTGGAAAAATGCATTTGACAGTGCCGGTGTCGCAATCACCGATGCAGCAATCTACAACATGATCTCCTACTACGAGCAGACACAGCTCTTCATAGAAAACCCATGGAAACAGTACGTGCAGGGTAATCAAGGTGCTATCAGCGAACAGGCAAAGCAGGGTGCGATACTCTTCTATAGCAGCTATGAAGAGGGTGGTGCCAACTGTGTGCAGTGCCACAAAGGTGATTTTTTTACAGATAATGACCTTCATGTGATGGCGGTTCCTCAGATCGGTTTGGGTACCCAGCCGGATGGAGATGCATACGGTCGTGAAGAGATCACCCATCTGCGCAGTGACAGATACAAGTGGCGAACAATGTCTCTGCTCAATATCTCCAAAACAGGCCCCTGGGGTCATGACGGTGCATTTACTACACTGAAAGGGATGGTGCAGCATATGGTCAATCCTGCAACACCTTATGACAAAAGTAATATTGTACAGACCAATATGCAGAATGTGAGCAGAATAGATGAGCAGCATGCCAGGGCATTGGCGCAGCTGGAAGCAAACCGTAACAGCGGCATCAGTCCTCATCGTGTCGCAGATCTGAATGATGATCAGATCAACCAGCTTGTCGCATTTCTGGAAACATTGACCGATCCGCGTCTGAATAACGGTGCGTTTATGCAGCAGTGGATACCACCTCAAAATGCAGAGTCCAGAGTCCTGAATCTGCAGGTTGATGTCAATCTTCCCTCAGAGGCTACCCGCTGACCAGAGGTAGACATGAGAGCCGATCACGGTTCTCTCTATACTTTCTTTTACCATTTTCATATTGCCTTCTTGCAAAATGAACCCCTCGAAGAGCAAAAAATACCCCCAAATTAAATTGAGTTTAATAATCACTTGTATTAACACGGTAAGTCATAAATATAAGAAATGGAATAATATCAGATAGTACAGATTTTTTGATGATAATGGTAAATTTTTTTAAATTTCAGTAGAAGATAAGCTTGCGTTAATCATCTATTAATAAATATGAACTATTATTTTATCTAATCCAATCTATAAAGGAATCTTATGAACAAATTGGCAGTTGGCTCCGTTTTGCTTTCGATTATGTTGCTGAGCGGTTGCGATACGAGTGGTAGTAATTCAAACTCGAACTCAAATGATAATGATAACAACAATGGTGGTTCGGCATCGGCTCTGGATGGACAGCTGCGTCAGCTGATACAGGGGCATGGCTTGACGGGTGATCCGTCTACCGGCCGTGCTATCCCCACGATGAACGATCCCAAGGCGCAGTTGGGAATGAAACTCTTTTTTACCAAAACGATGAGTTTGCCGGGTGATACCGCCTGTGTTAGCTGTCACCACCCTTTACTTGGCGGAGGTGACGGTGTACAGATCGCAGTCGGTACCGGCGCAGTGGACACAAACCTCTTTGGATATGGTAGAGTACTGGATCCTGCAAAATATTCACACTACCATGAAGTGGGAGGAGGGCCGTCGCAGTCTGTAAACTCTCCCACAACGTATAATGCAGCCCTGCAGGACAGATTTATGGCGTGGAATGGTGTCATCGAAGCGGCACAGCCATGGGCAGGCAACAATGGCAGTGTTGGGGGATTGTATGATCCGGATTCTGCATATGCTGCGGACGGAACAACTCGAATCGTCGACCCCTATGCGGGCGCAAATATTCCTGCTGCCCAGTCCCGCTTTCCGGTGCAGAATCCCCTGGAAATGGCCAATTACGATCCCAGAACGAATGATTTGAACAGTTTTGGAAAACGCAAACTGCTGCTTGACCGTTTTACGGGTACAGGTAACTCGGGTGATCTCGGCAGCAATTATCTGACACCTGAGCAGCGTGCAGCCTGGCAGCAGGCATTCGCCAGTGCCGGTGTCGCGATTACCGATGCCAATATCTATAACATGATCTCCTACTATGAGCAGACACAGCTTTTTGTCGAGAATCCATGGAAGGCCTATGTGCAGGGCAACAACAGTGCCATCAGCGAACAGGCCAAGCAGGGTGCGATCCTCTTCTATAGCAGCTATGAGCAGGGGGGAGCGAACTGTGCAGAGTGCCACAGCGGTGACTTCTTTATGGATAATGCTCTTCACGTAATGGCGGTACCGCAGATCGGTAATGGAACCCAGCCGGACGGAGACGCCTTTGGGCGCGAAGAGGTTACTCATCTGCGCAGTGATCGATATAAGTTCCATACTATGTCACTGCTCAATATTGCAAAAACAGGCCCCTGGGGTCATGATGGCGCTTTCACGACATTGAGGGGTATTGTCCAGCATATGGTCAATCCTGCGACACCTTACGATAAGAGTAATGTGAAACAGACCAATATGCAAAATCTTGATAAAGTGGATGAGTTCCACGCCAGAGCTCTGGCACAGTTGGAAGCAAACAGAGCTAATGGCGTCAGTCCGCATCGTGTCGCAGAGCTCAGCAGTGAGCAGATCGATCAGATCGTTGCGTTCCTGGAGACGTTGACCGATCCGCGCCTGAACGACTACAACTTTATGCAGCAGTGGATCCCTCCTCGCAATGAAGAGTCCAGACTCCTGGATCTTCAGGTCGATGTCAACCTGCCTCCTGAGGCAACACATCCATAGTCTACAGCACTTAGCCTGACTATCTGACTCTATTCTCTGCCCTGTGGGGGCAGGGAGATGAAACCATCATCACCATTCCCTGAAATCACTATTTTAAAGAGAATAACAACCTGGGGCTTGTCGTGCCCGAATACATATCACAGGTATGCTCGATGACGGTGTAATCTATATCAATAATTACGAGGAACGAATCAATGAAATATACAAAAGTGCTGGGATTTGCCATCGTCCTGATCGCATTGGTCAGTTGGGGGCGATATGCCGGAACGCATATCCGATCCGACAAGTCCCCGGAGATAGAGAAGGCAGAAAGCATACCCGCTACAACGACATTTGTCCATATCAAGATCAAGACGCCTGCGCATGCGATGACCAATGATGGGAAAAGAGTTGTTTATGGTACTGTGGATGGCTTGCTGTATGCCATGGATCCCACTACAGGTGTCTCGAAGAGGCTGTATGATGTCGGACAAGGTGCCAAAATGTTGATTGGGGGCCTGTCTCATATAAGTGGCAACCGATACTATTACTCATCGATACGCGAGCATATCATCAGGCGCATCGATCTTGATACAGGAAAGATAGAGGGGATGGCACATATCGATCTGGCGGATGGGTTGGATTTTTTCGATGGTAAAATCTACTCTATAACCCATGACCAAAATGATACATTGACGGTTTATGACAAAGATGGAGAAAATCCCTATACACTTCCTACAGGCATCGACGATATGGTCGGTATAGCACATTCGGACAAGTATCTCTATATTCTTTCCGAAGATTGCAATATCTACCAGACGGATGCCAGGACCGGCAAATCCCGTCTCGTAGTCAGAACCGATGACAATTTTGAAAGGAGGGATTCATTCGGGGGTGCGGAGGCGATCGATATCTTTGGAAACCATATCTATCTCTCCAATGTGGACGATAGCAGTATCTGCCGCAGCGACCTGGATATTCGCTCCCTTGAATAAAAGATAGAGTGCAATACGATATCTTCTGAGGGAGAAACCCGAAGTGAATGGTATCGACAAAAATGTTGTGATGCTGAGGTGGGTAAGCTTTTTACCATATGGCATCCGCGACGATCAATCCAATCCTGTTGCGGCGTCTTCTGCGCCAGGGTCGCGCTTCTTTGCTGGAGCAGGTGCTTTTGTTTCAGGGATGATCCGGGAGTATTTCAGTATGCAGAGTGCACTGTTTTATGCGTTACTGGGTACCATATCGATGCAGTTGCTCTTGTTGGTAGTTAAAATAATACAAAAACCTGATAAAGGAGACCGATAGATGGTACAAAAGAAAATTTCACTCGTACTTGGAAGTGGCGGCGCGAGAGGATATGCACATATCGGTGTCATTGAGGAGCTTGAGAAGCATGGCTATGAGATCACTTCTGTCAGTGGCTCCTCGATGGGTGCTTTGGTAGGCGGCCTTTATGCCTGCGGCAAGCTTCAGCAGTACAAAGAGTGGGTACTGGGACTCGACCTTCTGGATGTGGCCGGATTGCTTGACTTCTCTCTGGGAAAAACCGGCCTCATACAGGGCAATAAAGTCTTCGAGGCGATCGGGAAGATCGTAGGCAGTGTGATGATCGAAGATCTCCCCATCGCCTTTACCGCTGTAGCCACCGATGTTATTAAGAAAAAAGAGGTCTGGATACAGGAGGGGAGTCTGCTCGATGCGATCCGTGCATCGATCGCGATCCCCACCGTCTTTACACCCAAGCAGATCGGAGGGCGCCATTTGGTTGATGGCGGAATCCTCAACCCCCTTCCGATCGCACCGACACTCTCGGACAATACCGATATGACGATCGCTGTCAAACTCAATGCACAGATTGACAAAGTATACCGGATCGACATACCTGCACAAGAACAGGAGAAAGAGAGTGGTATGCAGGAACTCTTCTCGGACCTGATAGAGAAAGCCGAAGCACTTATCGCCAGAGAGCCGGGTGGCACTTTCGATGAGATGAGTATGTTCGATATTGTCGGCCGGACGATCGATACGATGCAGGATGCCCTCAGTGATTGTAAATCGGCAGGCTACTCTCCTGATATGGTGATCGGTATTCCCAAAGATGCCTGCGGCTTTTACGAATTCAATAAAGCCTGGGAGATGATCGAAATGGGAAGATTGATCGCCAGAGAGCATCTCGAGGAGAAAGAAAAGCATGGGCAGGGTTGAGTTCAGCGAGGAGGAGAAAGCACAAATTGTACAAAAGATCAAAGCCTATTTCAGGAAGGAGCTTGAAGAGGAGATCGGGCAATTCGATGCGGAGTTTCTTTTGGATTTTTTCTCCAGAGAAGTAGGGCCGTATTTTTACAATCACGGGCTCAAGGATGCCGCAGTGATCTTTGATTTGCAGTGTGACAGGGCCAAAGAGGAGATTTATGCGAAAGAGGAGTTTCTATGATAGCGAGAAGATATTTTTAGAGTCCCAGATATCTCTCCAGGATGATTTTTGCCGCGACCGAGTCGAGCCTGCCATCCTTTTTGTGCCGAAAATCTCCCATCGTCATCTCCCTGGCTTCAAAACTCGACCCCTGTTCATCCTGGTAAAAAACAGGAATTTCCAAGTTCAGGAGCGAGACAAAATGTTTGATCCGGCGTTCCATCTCTTCCGATCCCGAGCCATCTTTTGGGAGGCCGACGATGAGTGACTCTATCTCCCACTCTTTCAGGAAACTATTCACATCCCGTGCTGCCTGTTTGCGGTTTTTGCGATGGATGGCGTTTAGCGGAAGTACCACTTTCCCATCAGGACTGATCGCGATACCGATCCGTTTGAGTCCGACATCAAGGCTTGCGTATTTCATAGTGGCAGTATAGCGAATTTTCAGGGTATTTTTAGAGGTGCCCTTAATTGTTCATTTGGTACTCTTTGAGATTCGGAAGCGTTTTGTTC